>DSCJ01000073.1 GCA_011049175.1 Bacteroidota bacterium
CGCTCCTCTTCACTGAGTTTTTCAATAGCCTGTTTAATTTCTGACAATTCCATAACAGCATTTTTTTCAAATATACAAATAATTGCTGATTATGTCATAACAAAGCCAGTTGTCTACGTAGTTTAAATAATCCCTTGAGTTCAAGAATTTAGTGCAACATTTAGTCAGTTCTTAAATCCATATTTTCATCCGGCAGGTGAAAAATGCCATACATTCCCAAATTTGAAAACCTGAAAATATTCATGCCGCCATCCACTTTTTCGCAACGGATATATGGAATCCCCGGTATTAATCTCTACATTGTGAAAATGCTTTACTATTTTCTAACCATCAAATCATTTCATCGTGAAAAAAATCTTTTTCATTGTATCATGCACGCTGGGAACCATGATATCCACACCCCTTTCGGCCCAGCAGGCTACCATTAAGATCGATATCCTCAGGCAGGTGGGAGAAATTGACCGGAATATTTACGGTGTATTTATGGAACCCATCCGGAATTCGATGGACGGACTGTTGTACAACCCGGAACATCCACTGGCAAACGAACACGGGTTCAGGTCTGATTATATCGAAGCGGCCCGGGAATTGCAATTGACCAACATGCGCTGGCCCGGGGGCAATTACACAGCCTCCTACAACTGGCAGGACGGGATCGGTCCGAAAGAAGACCGGCCGGTACGTCGGGAACTGGCCTGGAATGTACTTGACAGAAACCATGTAGGGACTGATGAATGGCTTCAACTGGCCAGCGACATGGGAGTGGAAAGTTCCATCTGTATCAACGGAGGAACCGGTACCCTGGATGATGCCAGGTACTGGATCGAATATGTTAATTCTCCCGTGGGCTCATACTATGCCGATCTGAGAGCAAAATACGGCCATGAGGAACCTTATAATGTGAAATACTGGCATCTGGGCAATGAGGTGGACGGGGAACCCTGGCAGGTGGCCTATAAAAGTGTGGAAGATTATGTTAAGTTTGCCAAAGAAGCAGCCAAGATCATGCTTTATGTAAACCGGGGCTGCAGAACATGCACCCAGCCCGTTTTTATCGCCATGGGTTCATCCTGGGTGGTTCACAACGGAGAGCCCGGAGAATGGGAAACATGGAACTGGCATGTGCTGGATGAGATGGTAGATGAACCCAATGTTGAATACATAGCCATTCACCGGTACTGGGGAGGTTTCAATGAAGGTCCGGAAGTTTTTCTGGGCGATTGGGCCGAGCATTTCGATGATTATATCACCACCACGAAAAACCAGATTCAGATAGCCAAAGAGAAAAACCATGTGCGTGAAAAACCATTTTACATTGCCTTTACCGAATGGTCGCCACGAGGCGGAGGCACCCATTTGGGGACCCTGGCCGCGGCCCTGCATCTCAATCTTTTTCTCCGCCATGCCGATGCCGTAAAAAGAAGCAATTACACCATGTTCACCGGTATGCTGGCCCATAACAGGGAAGGACAGAGCTATAAAACTCCTTTCTTTTATATGTATAAGCTTTTCTCTACCAACAGTCATGGAAAATCGCTGGATGTATATCTGGATTGCGGAACATTCGACGGGAAAGAATACAAAAACATTCCGTATCTGGATGTTTCTTCGGTATATGATGAAAATGAAAAAACACTGGTTATCAATGTGGTCAACCGCAACATGGAAGAAGCCGTCACCACACAGATTATCAGTGATACCGGAAATTTCAAAGGGAATGCCACGGCCAGTGAGATTAACAGCAAGGATATAACAACCCGTTACAATTATGAGGAAAAAGACCTGTACCTCCCCGTAACGTCCACCTTCAGGGCCAGAGGGGATACGTTCACCTACACCTTTCCGCCCCATTCATATACACAGATCAGGGTGGCAATGGATGTGCCTTAACATATCTTTTCCATGCCCTAACCTGACAGGCTCCGTGACAAATTCCGGAGCCTGTCATTATGTAACCACCCCTTCACCACGCAAAAAGCAGCGGCTCCGCCGCTATCTCTTTTATTCACCGCAGGCCGCCTGCAAGCAGGCTTGCGCGGCTTGCGAAAAATCAAACGGATTAGCCGCCCTGGGGCGGCTGATCCATTATAACGGCCCCTTCACCACGCAAAATGCAGCGGCTCCGCCGCTGTCTCTTTTATTCACCGCAGGCCGCCTGCAAGCAGGCTTGCGCGGCTTGCGGTGAATAAAAAACCCGGCCTTCGGCCGGGCTTTTTGCGTGGTGGGAGCTACTGGATTCGAACCAGTGACCCCCTGCTTGTAAGGCAGGTGCTCTGAACCAACTGAGCTAAGCTCCCTGAAAAGGACTGCAAATATAAATGACAATCCCGATATTGCAAAATCATCCCTGCTTTTTTGTCATACCAACAAAGAAGTCTTTTTATTTCGCATATTATGGAACCTGTTACTGATGCAAATGGAACAAATAAATATACCTGTCTGATCTACCCGGTTTTTATTCTGTTAAAATAATCTTTTGCAGCCCGCATAACCCTGGGTGACAGAATAAGGGCTGCCATCATGGTGGGGAAGGCCATCAGGGCATAGGCTCCGTCGAAAAGGCTGATCACGGCACCCAGGGTACCAACGGCTCCCAGAGGAATAATCAGGGTATAGGCATAGGTGTAGATATTCTGGTACCTGGCCCCGAAAATAAACCCAAAACATTTGGTCCCATAGTAAGGAAAAGCAAACAGGGTGGTCAGAGAAAACACACTTACACAGGCGATTAAAATGTAAGGCCCGAAGTCCGGTATGGCCTGGTTGAATGCTTCGGCCGTAAGGGTAATGCCATCCGCCTCGGTATGGGTCCACACACCGGTAACGATAATGGCCAGGGCGGTCATGGTACATACAATAATGGTATCGATCAGGGGTTCCATCATAGCCACCATCCCTTCCCTGACAGGCTCACGGGTACGGGCTGCCCCATGCGCCATGGGTGCAGTACCGATCCCTGCCTCATTGGAAAATGCCGCACGCCGCACACCGGTAATTATAATGGTTCCCACTGCTCCGCCAAGTACCGATTCGGCCGTGAATGCATCCCTGATGATAAGTTTCAGCCGCGGAAGAATCTGCAACGGATTAGAGAAAAGGATGTATATAACACTCACTATATAAAGAATCACCATGAATGGCACAAGACTGCCAGCCACTTTCCCTATCCTTTTAATACCACCAAGTACCACCGAGCCCACCACAATCATGATCCCTGTCCCGAGAATGAGGTTTGTAGTGAGGGTATCGGGAATCCCTTTCGGTATCAGAATGACATCCCTGATTACCTGAGTAAGCTGGTTTGTCTGAAACAGCGGGGAAACACCGATCATGCCCGCAGCAGAAAAAAAGATGGCCAGGGGCTTCCATTTTCTTCCCAGTCCTTCCGTAATGAAATACATAGGACCTCCCTGGATATTTCCCATGGAATCCCTACCCCGGTACATTACGGCCAGGCTACAGGTAAAAAACTTGGTGGCCATTCCTACCAGGGCACTCACCCACATCCAGAAAATTGCTCCCGGGCCTCCGGTGGTTATTGCCACTGCCACACTGGTAACATTCCCCATACCCACCGTGCCGGCCAGGGCAGTCGACAGAGCCTGAAAATGACTGATCTGACCCGGTTCATCCGGATTATCATATTTTCCGAGTACAATCCTCAGCGAATGTCCGAAATGGCGAAAAGGAATCAACCTGGAATAGACCAGGAAAAACAAGCCGCCGCCGAGCAACAGGACCAGCAGGGGGGGTCCCCAGGTAATGTTTCCGAATTCGATCAGTAGTTTCTCAATCCCGGTCACAATGAGTGTTTTGCCTTTCTTCCGTTATATGATATCCCGTCCACAAACGAAGTTTCAGTTTTTCCCTAAATATTTTATCCAACAGGAAGCTTTCCTCCGTCCATCCACTCCAACAAATCGGCTACCACAAAGGTACTGCCTGTGATCAGGATCATGTCATCTTCCGAGGCGCAACCCAGTGCCGCACCTATTGCTGAGGCAACTCGAGGGTATATCCTTCCCTTCAGTCCGCTTTTTCCGGCCAGGACAGCCAGTTCCCCGGCCTCCATCGAGCGCGGTACAGAAGCCTGTGTAAAATAATAGTTCGCCTTCCCGGGAAGCAGCCCCAGTATTTTTTTGTGATCTTTATCCTGCACCATTCCCAGCACCACATGTAAGCGGCGATATGCATAGTTTGTCAACTGGCCGATCACCTCCCTGATCCCATCCTCATTATGAGCCATATCGGCTACCATCAACGGCCGCCTTCCCATCACCTGCCATCGTCCCCTAATATCCGTATTTTCCACCACATTATGCAGGCCTTTCAGAATAGCTTCCTGCCTGAGGGATATCCCTCTCTCCTGCAGCACATCCAGGGTTTTCAGCACGGTGATCAGGTTCTTCGCCTGGTAGGTAGCTGTCAGTCCGCATTTCACCCGTAAGATCTGCCCTGCCGGTTTTTTCCTGAAAGTAAATACCCTGGAAGATCCTTCGATACCGGATATTCCCTCCGGCTCGTAGTAACTGCCGGCAAAATGAAGCGGAGCCTGCTTTTCTGACGCAACGCGTTCAAAAATCCGGGCTGTATCTTTGTGGTATTCCCCTATCACCACGGGGATCCCCTTTTTCATGATGCCTGCTTTTTCCC
This sequence comes from Bacteroidota bacterium, assembly GCA_011049175.1. Classification (GTDB taxonomy): domain Bacteria; phylum Bacteroidota; class Bacteroidia; order Bacteroidales; family VadinHA17; genus HyVt-105. The sequence continues at coordinate 4,654 of DSCJ01000073.1, forward strand.
CAGCAATTTTCTCACGAGTATCTCCCAGAAACCGGGTATGGTCCATGCCAATATTGGTAATGACCGAGCAAAGAGGTTCAATGATATTGGTCGAATCCAGCCTTCCTCCCATACCGGTCTCCACCACCGCTATCTCCACCCCGCATTTTTTGAAATACCAGAAAGCCAGAGCCACGGTCATTTCAAAAAACGAAGGTTGCAGTTGTTCGAAAAGATCCTGGTAACGAAGGACGAAATCGATGACTTCCTTACGGGAAACAGGCACCCCGTTTATCCGGATCCGTTCGCGGAAATCCTTCAGGTGGGGAGAAGTGTACAGACCGGTCTTCAGGCCGCATTCCTGAAGCACCGACGCCAGCATGTGCGAAACCGACCCTTTTCCGTTGGTCCCCGCAATGTGAACTGACCGGAACGCGGTATGCGGGTGACCAGTTACCCGGTCCAGTGCAAGGGTCGTGTTCAGGTCGGCTTTGTATGCCGCCCCCCCTATACGCTGGTACATGGGTAGCCTGGAGTACAGGTACTCCAGGATTTTCCCGTAATCATCCTGTGTTTCCAATTACCAGGAATTATGGTGAATCCGTTCGGGCATGAACCGGTCAGGCATTTCCTTTTTCTCATCAGGATAACCCAGCGCCACCATGCAGAACGGCTGCACATGGTCGGGCAGCCTGAACAAATGATGCACGGCCTGCTGCCTTTCCTGCCGGGGATGGATACCCAGCCATACAGCCCCCAGCCCCATCCCGTGTGCGGCAAGCAGGAGATTCTGAGCAGCGGCTCCGCAATCCACCACCCAGTATCCGGGCCCGTTCTGCAGCTTCAGGTCGCCGCACACCAGGATCCCGTGACTCGCCTCTTTCAGCATGGAAGAATAAGGGTGCACTTCCATGAATGCTTTCAGCACCGAACGGTCATCCACTACAATGAAATGCCACGGCCGGCAATCCCTTGCCGAAGGAGCATACATAGCGGCTTTCAGAATTTCCCGGATGGTTTCCCGATCGATCTTCCTGTTCTTGAATTTCCTGATGCTTCGCCGGGTATAAATAGCTTCCATTACATCCATCATCTTCTGCATTTAAGATCATGATTCTCTATTTCCATGAGCCGAAGATAAAATTTTTACTACTTTAGTCCATCATTAAAAACAATATAAATGGCCAGGAAACAAAAAAAGAGTAAGATCTTCGTGCTGGATACCAACGTTTTGCTACACGATTACCAATGTATCTACAACTTTCAGGATAACGACATTGTGATCCCCATCGTCGTGCTGGAGGAACTTGACCGGTTCAAGAAAGGAAACGATATTATCAATTTCCATGCCCGGGAATTTACCCGTGAACTGGATAAACTGGCCGGCGACAAACTGTTCAGCGAAGGCATTGAACTGGGGGAAGACCTGGGCAAGCTGTTCATAGAAACCGGAAAGCCCTTTTCAGACCTGGTCAGCGAATCGTTTCCCGAAAAAACTCCCGACCACCGGATCCTGGCCATTGCCGATCATGTAAAGCAAAAAAATCCCGGCAAACAGGTCAGCCTGATCACGAAGGATATCAACCTGCGCATGAAGGCCAAATCGCTGGGCATCAGGGCAGAAGATTATGAAACCGACAAGGTTGCCAATATCGACGACCTGTACCGGGATATCATGACCCTGGAAAACCTTGACAATGAACAAATATCCAGCCTGTATCATTCTCCCGACGGAATGCCTGTCAATTCCTTTCCGATAGAGGCGGAACCTTTCGCCCACCAGTATTTCATTCTGAAGAGCACCAAATCCTCCGCCCTGGGACATTACGATCCGGCAACAAAAATGATCAACCGGGTGGAAAAGCAACAGGCATACGGTATTGAGCCGAGGAATGCAGAACAGACTTTCTCCATCGACGCGCTGACCCGCGATGACATCCAGCTGGTAAGCCTTACCGGAAAAGCAGGGACAGGCAAAACCCTCCTGGCTCTGGCCGCTGCCCTGCACCAGAGGAGAAGCTTCAAACAGATCTTTCTGGCCAGGCCTATCGTTCCCCTGGCCAACCGTGACCTGGGTTATCTCCCGGGCGATGTGAACGAAAAGATCGAACCCTACATGCAACCCCTGTTCGACAACCTGTCGGTGATCAAACACAAATTCAACCAGCAAAGCAAGGAATACCAGAAAATTGAAGAAATGCTGAAGGAGGAAAAGCTGGTGATCACGCCGCTGGCATACATTCGCGGGCGCAGTCTTTCCAACATATTCTTTATTGTTGATGAAGCCCAGAATCTCACTCCCCATGAGGTCAAGACCATTATCACCCGGGCCGGGGAAGGGACCAAGATGGTGTTTACCGGGGATATTGAACAGATTGACTCCCCCTACCTTGACAGTCAGTCAAACGGTCTGACCTATCTTTCTGACAAAATGAGGGGTCAATCCATTTTTGCCCATGTGAATCTGGTGAAGGGAGAACGTAGTTACCTGGCGGAACTGGCCAGCAAATTGTTGTAACACCAAAACGGTTGTTATGAAACGACTGATCATTGCCCGTCATGCCAAATCTGACTGGTCTTTCCCCGAAAGGGATGATTTAGACAGACCACTGAAGGATCGGGGAATTTCCGATGCCTGTATCATGGGCAGACGCATGAAAAAAACAAATGTCATTCCCGATCTGATCCTTTCCAGTCCGGCCCTCAGAGCCATTCACACCGCCCTGATCTACGCCAGGGAACTGGAATTTGACCTTTCGGCCCTGAGGCTGAATGGGAGCATATACCGTGCTTCTGCACACAATCTGATGCAGATGGCTGAATCGCTCCCGGAAGAAGTTCATTCGGTCATGATTGTGGGACATAATCCCGCTTTCACCGACCTGGCCAATCATTTTCTTCCCAAACCCGTGGAAAATGTTCCTACATCGGGCCTGGTTGTCCTTGATTTTCAGGCCACCTCATGGAAAGAAGTAAGTCCGGGTTCACTGGTGGCCGAAGCCTTTGATTACCCCAAAAAACACAGGGTGTAATACTCCGGTTGCCGTTAACACAACCAGGAAGCCGGTCCACCGACAGGGAAAACCTCACCGTTCATCCTTCAGGGGAACGTAAAATTCACTACATTTGACTGAGCAACCGGACCGGGGAAGCTCATCCCTTTTTCCGAAACCGATTCATGAGCAAAACCAAAAAGATCATTAACCGAGAACTGAGCTGGCTGTCCTTCAACCACCGGGTGCTGCAGGAGGCTGCCGACCCCGGCGTGCCTCTTATTGAACGGCTCAGGTTCCTTGGGATCTTTTCAAACAATATGGATGAATTTTTTAAGGTGAGGGTGGCTTCGGTAAAACGCATGATAGGTCATGACAAGGAAGCCAGGCGGATCATCGGCGAAAAACCCCGCAGCCTGATGAACAGGATCCAGCAAACGGTGATCGGGCTGCAAAAAGTGTTTGACAAAACCTATCTTGACATTGTCGGGCAGCTTGAAAAGGAAAACATCTTCCTGATCAATGAAACCCAGTTGTCCGATAAGCAAAGGAACTTTGTGGAGGAATACTTTGAATCCCTCATTCTTCCCAATATCTCACCCATCATGCTTCGGAACGTCCAGGAATTTCCTTCCCTGACCGACAAATCCATATACCTGGTGGTTATCCTGAAAAGGCAAAAAAAACACGCATCGCAAACGGAATATGCACTAATTGAATTGCCCACTGACATGGCATCCCGGTTCCTGGTGCTACCCCCCGAAAAGAACAGAAAATTTATCATGATCCTGGATGATGTGATCCGGACAGGACTCCCGCGAATCTTTTCCATCTTCAATTTCGATCACTTTGAAGCATACACCATCAAACTGACCAGGGATGCCGAGCTGGACATTGATAACGACATATCCAAAAGTTTTCTGGAACTGATATCCTCCAGTGTATCCGACAGAAAGAAAGGGCAGCCCGTTCGTTTTGTCTATGACAAAAAAATACCCCGCAATCTGCTGGATTACCTTATCCGTGAAATGGATCTGGATGAAGAAGACAACCTGATCCCGGGAGGAAGATACCATAATTTCAAGGATTATATGGAGTTCCCCAATACAGGAAGGGCCAGCCTGGAATACAATCCCACTCCTCCCCTAACCCATCCTGAACTTTTACCCGGGCAGAGTATTCTGGAGGTCATGGCTGAAAAGGATGTACTGCTGTATTACCCTTATCAGAAATTTTCCCATTTCATCGATTTGTTGCGCGAAGCATCCATGGATCCGGCCGTAAAAACCATCAAGATATGCGTATACCGGGTAGCACGGGTTTCGAAAGTGACCAATGCCCTGATCAATGCAGCCCGCAATGGTAAAGAAGTGACGGTCATTATTGAGCTGCGCGCCCGTTTCGATGAAAAATCGAATATCTACTGGGCCCGAAAACTGGAAGAAGCCGGAGTAAGGGTCATTTTCGGGGTTCCCGGCCTGAAGGTACACAGCAAGATCCTGCAGATATCCCGCAGGGAGGGCAAATCAATACGGCATTATGCCCTGGTTAGCACCGGCAATTTCCACGAACAAAATGCCGGCGTATATTCAGACCTCACCCTGCTTACTTCCGATCCACGGATCAGCCAGGAAGTAAAAAAGGTATTTGATTTTTTTGAGAACACATTCAAAACCTATACTTACAAACACCTGCTTGTCTCCCCCATGAACATGAGACGCAGGCTGATTACACTGATTGACAAGGAAATACAGCACGCCCATGCCGGCAAACCGGCATACATTATTTTAAAGATAAACAACCTGGTTGATGCTGAAATGATTAAAAAACTTTACAAAGCCAGCCAGGCCGGGGTCAAGATCAAACTGCTGATCAGGGGGATCTGCTGCCTGGTACCGGGTCTGCCAGGAATCAGTGAAAATATTGAAGCCAGGGCCATCATTGACAAATTTCTGGAACATTCCAGAATTTTTATCTTTTCCAATCTTGGAAAAGAAAAATTCTATATTTCCTCGGCCGACTGGATGCCCCGGAACCTCGATCACCGGGTGGAAGTGGCAACCCCGGTTTATGATCCTCTTCTCCAGCAGCAAATCAGGAATTATATCGATATACAGTGGTGCGATAATGTAAAGAACCGTATCATAAACAACAGCCAGAGTAATCCCTATGTCATCCGACGGCCCGGTGAGAAAAAAATCCGTGCCCAGATGAAACTGTATGAGATGATCAGAGACGGCAGCCTCTCAAAGGAATCATGATATCATTACAGCAGAATATGGGAACGGCAAAATGAAAAAATCGGTTTTTCTAAATTTATGAAATGTAAAAATGATTTTGTATGGATTTTCAGAAATTATGCATGCAGGTAACGGACCTTGCGCAGGAAACCGGGAATTATATTCTCTCAAAGCGAGGACAACTGGAAAAGGATAGTATCAACCGGAAAGATACGAACGACTTTGTAACACACGTGGATGTGGCATCCGAAAAGAAAATCACTGAAGGCCTGAGCACCATCCTTCCAGGGAGCGGCTTTCTGGCTGAAGAGGAAAAAAGGGTTACGGGAAAAGAATATACCTGGATCATCGATCCGCTGGACGGAACCACCAATTTCATTCACGGTATGCCTCCCTTCTCGGTCAGTATTGCACTGCAACATAAAAACGATGGCCTGGTGCTGGGAGTGGTTTACGAGATCGTTTCAGGGGAATGCTTTTATACCTGGCATGACGCTCCTTCCTACCTCAACGGGAAAGAGATCAGGGTTTCGGGAACACCCACCCTGGCCGATTCACTGGTGGGAACGGGATTCCCCTATACCGATTTTTCCAGGTTTACCGATTATATGAAAAGCCTGGAATATTTCATGAAAAACACCCAGGGGGTCAGGCGTCCCGGTTCGGCAGCGGTTGATCTGTGTTATGTGGCATGTGGCAGGTATGATGCATTCTGGGAATACCATTTGAAAGCCTGGGATGTGGCAGCCGGCTCTTTGGTGGTGAAAAATGCCGGAGGCAGGGTTTCCGACTTTTCGGGAGAGGACGGTTATATGCACAACAGCGAAATGCTGGCCTCCAATGCCCTGGTGTTTGATGAGCTGCTGCGTGTTGTTGCCGGATTTTTCCCGAAGAAGCCCTGAAAGAATGCCCCGCCCCGAGCATACCGGATCGTATGGTATCATTCTCTTTCTCAGGGGAATATCGTATTTGCCAATGCCTGTTCTGTACCTGATCTCCTCCCTTCTTTCCCCGCTCATGGAACACGTGATCAGGTACAGAAGAAAAACGGTGGACAGGAACCTGCACAATGCATTTCCCGATAAATCCCTGTCAGAACGAAGGCAGATCAGAAAAAGATTCTACCGCCATTTTACCGATCTGATGATAGAAACCCTCAAAGCCCTGCACTGGGACAGCCGGAAGATCATGCGTCGCATGTCGTTCAGGAACGAAGAGTTACTGCATGAACTGGTTAAAAACGGCCAACCGGTACTGGTAGCCAGCGGACACGTGGGTAACTGGGAATGGATGAACGCATACAACCGCCTGGGGTCTGTTCCCATTCATCCTGTTTACAAATATTTTGCCGACCCAGTATTCGACCGCCTGCTGTACAGGTCGCGCAGCAGACTGGGAGCACAGCCAGTACCCATGAAAAAAACTTTTCGCGTGGTAAAAGAATACCAGGAAGAAGGCAAACCGGGAATTTTCTGTTTCCTGGCCGACCAGTGCCCGCTTCAACATGAAACCGAGTACTGGACACAATTCCTGAACCAGGATACGGCCGTTTATCTGGGGATCGAAAAGTTGTCCAGGCGTTTCGGCCTGCCGGTGGTATTCATGGCCATACGGAAAACAAAAAGGGGACATTATGAAGTGGAATTCAGCAAAATAACAGGGCCCGCCGAGCAAACCCCTCCTCTTCACATTACGGAAACACATGTCCGCATGCTCGAATCCCTCATACTGGAAAATCCACAGTACTGGATGTGGTCACACCGGCGCTGGAAGCACAGCCAGGCCGATATACCCAGAAAAAAGAGCCTGTACCTTGACCAGGAAGGCATCAGAACACCGGTTTTTAAGGATTAATACTAAATTTGCCTTTCCCAAAGGCCCAGTATATGCCGGCATGTTGGTACTACATATTTTATTCTGCGGTGTGGCTGCTTACCTGCCTCCCGCTGAGGGTTCAATATTTCATCAGCGATCTGTGTTTTATCCTGATCTATTACATGGCAGGCTACCGGAGAAAAATCGCTCTGGGGAACCTGCGTATGGCTTTCCCGGATAAATCACCCGCAGAAATCCGCCGGATTGCCCGCCATTTTTACCGGCATTTCTGTGATCAATTTGTAGAAACCATGAACCTGATGCACATGGGAGAAGATGAAATGATCCGGCGTTTCCGCTTTAAAAATCCGGAAGTCATTGACCGTTTATACAGGCAGAACAAAAGCATTGTAGCCGTATTCGGGCACTACGGGAACTGGGAATGGCTGGCATCCCTGCCTCTGCGGTTTGAATACCTGAGTTGTGCCATATATAAACCATTGAACAACAAATACTTTGACAGGCTCTATATCAGGCTGAGGGAGAAATTCGGTGTGAAAACCATTCCCATGTCCCTGACCCTGAAGAAGATGCTTGAATACAAAAACAGCGGTATACCCACCATCACCCTTTTCCTCACCGATCAGCGCCCGATCAGGAGAAACATCCGATACTGGACCCGCTTTCTGGGCCAGCCCACTCCCGTATTAACCGGAGCCGAACGAATTGCAAAAAAGACCGGGCAGGCTGTGGTATTTTTTCATATCATGAAAAGAAAACGGGGATATTACGAGGTTGAATTCATACCCATTACGGAAGATCCGGGAAAGACACCCGATTTCTGGATTACGGAACAGCACACCCGGATACTGGAAAAAACAATCAGAGAACAGCCGGAATACTGGTTGTGGACCCATCGTCGCTGGCGGCACCGGCTTGAAAGATACCGTGAATGGGCGGAAAAAAATAAAGTAAGCGGAATAGAATACAATCTATGACAGAAATCCACCCCCATACTGCTGTCATCATCCTGAACTGGAACGGAAAAAAATACCTCGGGCAGTTCCTTCCCTTACTGGTGAAATACACTATCCGTCCCGGTACTGAGCTGGTAGTGGCAGACAACGGTTCATCCGACGGTTCTGTTCAATTCCTGAAAAAAGCATTCCCCGGTATCCGGCTCATCACCTTCCCCAAAAATTACGGTTTTGCCGCCGGTTATAACCGGGCCATTGAAGCCACCGGGGCCGAGTACATTGTTCTTCTGAATTCCGATGTGGAAGTCACTCCGGGGTGGCTCGACCCCCTGATCGGGCTGCTGGAACATGATCCTGCCGTGGCAGCCTGCATGCCGCGTATCCGTTCCTGGCACCGGCGCGATCATTTTGAATATGCCGGAGCGGCAGGCGGTTTTATCGACCGGTGGGGATATCCTTTCTGCCGCGGGCGTATTTTGAACCACATCGAGCCCGATGCCGGACAGTATGATGAAGAACGGGACATTTTCTGGGCAACCGGCGCCTGCATGGTAGTCAGAAGGAGCATTTACCTGGAAGCCGGCGGCCTGGACGAACGGTTTTTCGCTCACATGGAGGAAATCGACCTGTGCTGGAGAATAAAAAACATGGGGTACCGAATTATTTACCAGCCCTTATCCACCGTATACCATGTAGGAGGAGGAACCCTTCCCAACGAGCATCCGCACAAGTTGTACCTGAACTTCAGGAATAACCTGCTCACCCTGTGCAAAAACCTGCCACAGGGGAAAAGGGGAATAACCATGATGATTCGCACCTGCCTGGATACCCTGGCAGCCCTGAAATACCTTTTCACCTGGCAGCCGGCAAACGCCTGGGCCGTGTTCCGGGCGTACGGCGGTTTCATGCGGCGACTGAAACACTGCAGGAACGAGAGAAAGCGGTGGCTGGCCCGGTATCCGCTCAACGATCATGCTGAAATATACCGGGGGAGCATCCTGGTACAATTTTTCCTGAGAAAAAAGAAAACATTTATTGATTTGAAATTCCCGGGGGGAAACGGCTAATTACAGACTGCCCTTTGGTTTTTTCCCGTTCTGATTTACCTTTGGTATTTTAAAACCGGTTGACCATGGAAATTCCCATCAAGCCTTTTCTGACCCAGTTACCCTGTCCGATCAGAACGTATGATATCGATTCGGCACGTCATGTCAGTAACATTGTCTATATCCGCTGGCTGGAAGACCTTCGTTTACAGATGCTGAACGAACATTTTCCTTTGCGTCCCCTGTTCGATCAGGGCATTACACCCGTTATTACCCGCACTGAAATCGACTACCGCAAAGCCCTTGTGTTATTCGATGAACCCGTGGGAAAAATCTGGATGACCGATTTGGGAAACATCAAGTTTACCATTGAGGCAGAGATACTGATCGGCGAAGAAGTGGCTGCCAGTGCCCGTCAGGAGGGAATTTTCTACAATATGGACAATCAGCGGCCCGCCAGAATTCCCGAAGAACTGAATGAAAAATACCAGGCTTACTTTATTGTATAAAGGTACATGAAAAGCAGGGCGGCAAACAGCGTATTGACCAGGTTGACCGAATGATTCGTCATGTATCCCCGCCGCTGCAGGGTTGCCCCCAGCACAGAGTCAAGAAAATTCCCCATGACTCCGGCCAACAGGATAATAAACGATTCAACCACCGATCCGGCATACAACCAGTAGCCAGTGGCCATAACGCATGATCCCGCCACACCGGCCAGGCTTCCCTGCAGGCTGATTACCCCGTCACGCCCCCGGATATCCGGCTGCAGGCTTACTATATTGACAAACTCTTTCCCATAAACATTTCCCAGCTCCGACGACCAGGTATCGGCCAGTGCCGAGGCCAGGGCAGCAGCTGTCATACCCATGTAAAGATCACGCTGTAGTGGAAAAACCCATGCCAGGATGCCCAGCATGGCCGGCACACTCCCGTTGGCCACCACATGAATGGCGCTGCGCCTGTTTCTGTTTTCCTGAGCCAGCCCCAGATCAATCTTGTCCCTGATTCTCCAGCCCGATCCGGCAACCCCTCCCACAACGAAAATAAACAGGAACAACAATCCGGCCATACCCCCTCCCAGAAAAACCAGGGCGGTAATTCCGCCTCCTGTTAACGCTCCCTTCAGGTCAAACCGCCCCGACAGGTAACTGAGGACAACCAAAAGAACAACAAATAGCAGTCCCACCCACCAGTTCCCGGGAATGAAAAACTGTCCCGACAAAAATATTCTTACTGCAAGAAAAGCCGTAAATGCTGCCGTAAGAGGAACCATAATATTGTCGTTCACGGTACCGCGCAGGATTTCCGATGCAGCAGAAAGAAGGACGGCCAGCACAATCACTATTACCCATACCCCTGCCGGCAAACCCAGTTTCACTTCTGGCGGCAGGGAAAAGACCAGAATCACCGTCCCGGCAATTCCGGCCACAACAAAAGCCAGGGTTCCCTCCCATGTTTTACCAGACAAACTGCCCACCGGATGCCGTCCATATTTTTTGCCCACCACTGTGGCAAAACCATCACCAAAAGCCATGGCTCCCCATGCAACAGCCAGAAAAACCTGACTGTGAAAAAAGATCAGGCTGAGTAAAAAAACAACGGCAGGATAAGCGATCATTCCGGGGGAGAAGCCCAGGGTCCGCTCCTCTTTCCTTTCAAGAGACCTTCCTGTAATGCGGGGGAGTAATAAAAGATTAAAAAGCAATGCCGCCAGGGCCAGGCCTGATATGAAAACGGGAGAAATCCTTCCTATCAGAAAGGCCCATCCCACCATACCAATATGAACGATCTTACGTTTGGTCTCTCTCTCCATGAACCGGGAAATAACAGGTACAGGATTGTTATCCCGTTATGCTTTCAAAACATGCTTTTACTTTTTCCAGATGCATTCCCCTTGACCCTTTGATGAAAACAAAAGAAGGAGGCAGAGGGTTATTCCGCAGCCAGGCGATCATACTGTCCGTATCACGGAAAGTGCTGTATTCCGCCACAGGATTTACACGGCTGAATACGGGACCTGCCAGCAGCACCCTGCGAATCGGCTGTGCCTGCAGGAACTCGATGATTTTCATATGCTCATCATCCTCCGTTTCTCCCAGCTCCAGCATATCGCCCAGGATCACCGTCTTTTCCTCTGCCCTGATGCCGAAAAAATCCTTCAGGGCCAGCATCATACTGGTAGGGTTGGCGTTGTAAGCGTCGAAAAAAAGCCGGTACTTTCCCAGTTGAATAATCTGTGAACGGTGATTCGCCGGCTCAACCGATTCTACCGCCCGGCCGATCTCTTCCGGGGCCACCCCGAAAAACAATCCGACCTGAACCGCTGTAAGCACGTTATGAAAATTATACGATCCCGCCAGACGGGTTTGGAGGCTATGCATTCTGACCTTTCCACCATTATCCCGGATATGGATCCTGATGGCAGGAAACGGATCGGCAGAAACCAGTTCGCCCGTCACCTGGTCGGCAGCCCCTCCATATGTAATCAATCTGTCGGAGGGAAAGGGAAGGGTTACCAGAGAAGTTTCCAGCGAGTTTCTGAAAACCATTCCTCCATGATCTTCCAGCCAGTCGTACATCTCCTTTTTCGCCCTGCGTACATTTTCCAGACTGCCGAAACCTTCCAGGTGCGCCTTGCCGATATTGGTTATTATACCATGGGTAGGTTCTGCCAGTTCACATAACTGCCTGATCTCGCCGGGATGATTGGCTCCCATTTCCACCACCGCCATTTCTGTATCTTCTTTCCAACGCAAAACAGTCAGAGGCACTCCGATGTGGTTATTGAGATTTCCCTGTGTGGCAGCCACACGATATTTGATGCCCAGCACGGCCTGGATCAGTTCCTTGGTTGTGGTCTTTCCGTTCGATCCGGTCAGCCCTATTACCGGGATAGGGAACCGTTTCCTGTACATCCCGGCCAGTTCATGAAGAGCCGGCAATACACCGGGTACCAGGAGACATCCCCGACGCTGGCTCAGGGCGGGATCATCGACCACAGCATAAGAAGCCCCTTTCTCTAATGCTTCTTCAGCAAAACGGTTTCCGTCAAAACGCTCCCCTTTCAGAGCAAAATATATGGATCCTTTCCTGACGTTACGCGAATCGGTGGTGATGTCACGATGGCTAAGAAATATTTCGAATATTTCAGAAATGCTGACAAGGCGGTTCATAATGCAAAGAAACAAAAAAACCCCATCCGCAGGATGAGGTTTTTTTATGTATTTTCAAAAGGCCTGTTTTCAGAAACCACCGGGGCTGCCCACACGTGTCATGGCACAGCGGAAACCGATATCGGCCCTTGCACTTTCCTGATCGAGAAAACGGCGCGTTCCAGGACTCAGCCAGTACGCACGGTCTCTCCACGATCCGCCTTTGTACACACGTGCCCTGTCGCTGATGAGCGAGTTGAAATCGCCTTCTTCCTGAACATACATCTCATCGGTTCTGGGAGCAGTTTCCAATCCAACCCATTCATTCCCTTCCACCAGCCGTGATTGAAGGTCTCCATCATTGTAATTCCGGTAATCGGCTTTCTGGTAATTATACCTGTCAGCCACTTCTTCGGGTGTAACTTCCCGGTAACGCAAACGACCCAGGCTGTCTTTCTCTGCCAGATTCCCTTCCTCGTCACGAACCAATGTCTGGAACACATTGCCCCTGAAGGGGTTCAGAGGATCAAAATCCTGAAATGAGGCAGGCCGGTAAACATCTTCCACCCATTCATTGACGTTTCCTGCCATACAATAAAGACCGTAATCATTGGGCCAGTAGCTGGTAACGGGTGCGGTTATGGAAGCGTTGTCGTTCAGGTTTCCGGCCAGTCCCATAAAGTCGCCCTTGCCTCTTACAAAATTGGCCATAAACTGACCGCGCACTTTCTTTCTCGGATTTCTTACATTGTGTCCGTCCCAGGGATAAATCCTGCGTTCATACAATCTTTCTTCGTAGGTATTGCCAATCAGTGCAAATGCTGCATATTCCCATTCGGCTTCCGTGGGAAGTCTGTATCTCGGTAACAGTATGCCGTCTTCCAGTCTCACCCGGCGTTCTTCCCGGTTGGGATCCAGGCTTGGAAGGTTCTGGTTGACAAGGCCTTCATACTGACCGGCCAGGTAAGCTTCCGTATTGAAATTATCTTCATTGATCTGATTCGGATTGGGATTCAGTATTCCCTGTTCTATCAGAAGCATTTCATTCACCCTGTCGGTTCTCCACTGGCAGTAGTCATTGGCCTGCACCCAGGTTATTCCCACAACAGGATAATCATTGTAGGAGGGATGCCGGAAATAATACTGGACATAAGGTTCGTTATAGGCCATGGGACTTCTCCACACCAGTGTATCGGGCAAAGCATTCCGGTAAACCTGCGGATAATCCACATATACCCGGCTTATCCAGTAAAGATACTCCCGGTAATCCACATTCCTGATCTCGGTTTCATCCATGTAATAGGACGATACAGTAACCCTTCTTGGAACATTGTTCCAGTCGTATGTCAGATCCTGTTCCACCCGTCCCATGGTAAAGGTTCCGCCTTCAATAAATACCAGGCCGGGTCCGGTAGCTTGTTCATATCCGGTAACCACTTCAAATCCTCCGTTTTCAGGATCGTTGTAGCTCCATCCTGTGGTAGGTGAAGTGTCCCTGTCGCCACCTCTGAAAATCCCGCAGGAAGTAAAAGCCACGGGCACGGCAACCAGGACAGGTAAGAATTTAATTTTCAGTCTCATAATTTGGTATACTTTACGGCATTCCTGATCAAATATAATGATTTTTTATTTTCCTGAACAAATTTATCATAAATAACTAAATACGGGGACATTTTATTGCCCTGATGCGTTTTCTTTTTTCCGGAAGGAAAAAATTCCATACCAGCGAAACCTCATGACCCCCGGTAAACGGTCTCACCAACCCTTCCCGGGGCATCTCCAGGTCGATACTGTAGGCAACATCCCAGTCATGCAGGGATATGCCAGCCAGAATAATCAGTGCATCAGGGCTCTGCAGCCTGTCCTGCCGCATCCGCAACCCGGCTACCCACCTATCCCGGCTCAGGTTCAGGCCCCAGGTTACCAGCCAGGCCTGATATTGCTTCTGCAGGAGAATATGAGGAGTAAGCACCCAGGTGGTGGGGAAATCCCTTCTGCCTCCCAAATAAAAAGCCATCCCTGCCTGCATGGAATATTTCCGGTAGAGTGGCACACGGATATTTTCGGAAAACGATTCGTTAGGCTCCGTCAAATGATGCACGGAAATACCCCCGAAAAAATCGTGGTAATAGGCCATAAAACCTGTGGAAAAATCAACAAACCCCCGGCTGTAATCCAGCATACTCTCCCCGGTAGGCAGAAGATTTCCGCTTCCGGGATCGATCATATCGGGAAGTACCAATCCTTCTGAAACCACTTTTTTCTGGATCCAGGAAACCTGAAAACCCGCATCAATAAACCATTTTTCCGAAACCTGCAAATGATAAGAATACATGGCATCGGCACTGGTACGCCGGATGGTGCCCGAGCCCTGGTGGTCGCTCCATATCATAAGCCCTGCTCCGCCGTGAGCCCATTCCACAGGCTGATCATAAGCCACCCCAAAACTCAGGTATTTCATCTGAAATCCAGGGCCCTGCTGACGATAAAACAAAGCGACCCTCGGCTTTTCCCCGTTTCCCGCAAAAGCAGGATTCAGAAAAATGGGGCTGGCATACAATTGTGAAAAACCGGGATCCTGACCATTCGTTTCCCCTGCCAGCAGTGTCAGGCATATGACCAGGCATATCCCCCTTATCGCAGGCTTCGTGCAGTTATAATTCCGGAAAGCGATCACATATCATCAATAAGGACTACAATATATTTAAATTTCCCCTCGTTAGGAAATGTATATTTTTTATATCCTGAAACGAACCGTTCAATTCTGCCGCTGATCGGGTAATTGCTGGAATAATGAAAATCCGCCTGGCATGCATGTTTTTGCTCCTGTTAACGTCCATAGCGGGCCGGTCACAGGGAAGGATCATCCACTCAAACATCCGCTGGGGCGCCTCCGTGCCGGCGCCGGGCGACACTTCATTCTCCGGTCAGCGACTGTTATTCTTTGAAAACGCTGTTTACGATGAAACGAAGGATCTCCTGCCTTATTGCATCGAACAGGTAAAGTGGAGCCATGGTTCATCCGCAGACGTCAGGCTGGCTGGTGCGGAATATAAACCCTTCGGCCCTGAGGAAAAATACGGGGTGGCGTTTCCTGCCTGGTTACCCGAAAAACCGTCAGTAACCCACCGGTTGCTTACTTCAGGGAAAGAACGCGTGCTTGTCGTCAGGATCTATCCCTACAGGATGAACCCTTCCACCGGCCAGCCGGAAAAAATGGTCAGCTACAGCCTGGTAATCAGAGAATCAACCAGATTGTTGCCTGCCACAAAAAAGAAGAAAAGCCACTCCTATGCTTCGAATTCCGTACTGGCAAGCGGACTCTGGTACCGCATGAAAGTAGAACGGAACGGAATTTACCGGATCACATACAATCAGTTAACGGAACTGGGATTCTCCGACCCCTCGCAGGTGAGGATATTCGGAAAGGGAGGCGCCATGCTTCCGGAAGAAAACGATGCCCCGAAAACCGACGACCTGGAAGAAAATGCCATCTGGTTTGAGAAAGGAAGCGACGGTATTTTCAATCAGGGTGATTACCTGCTTTTTTACGGGAAAGGCCCGGGCGACTGGTATTACGATTCCCTCAGGAAGGAATTCATCCACCACCCTCACCTGTATGCCACGGAAGCGGTGTATTTTATTACCGACCAGGCCGGAGAGGGACTGGAGGTTCCTTCAGCCCCTTCTTCCACCCTGCAACCGACCCGTACCGTCACTACCTTCAACGATTACAGGGTACATGAATCGGACGTGCAAAATCTGATCCATTCGGGCAGGCAATGGTTAGAACCCATGTCAATCATCAACCCGAAGCACCTTTCATTCTCGTTCCCCAACCTTCATACAGCCATTCCAGTCAGGATTTCGGCACAGCTTGCCGCCCGTTCATCCGCCAGTACAGGTTTTACCGTAAGTGTAAACGACACGGAACTATTCTCCGTCCCCATTGGAGCGGTAAATATGGGTAGCTATACCAGCGACTACGCAAAGGAAAACGAAGGATCGGCCACTCTCACCGTATCACAGGATGAAGTAACCGTTACTCTCCAGTACCATCACCAGGGTATCACATCCTCTGCATGCTGGATTGACTGGATAAGGGTAAATGCCGTAAGAGAACTGATCATGACCGGAGATCAGATGCATTTCAGAAACACCGGGGCATCCGGACCGGATGAGGTGTCCCGGTTCATCCTGTCGGAAGCTTCCTCCGGTCTTTCGGTATGGGATGTCACACAGCCTGCCCGCCCTGTCAAAATGGAAGGCGCTTTTTCGGGAAACCAGTTCCGTTTCACAGCAGAAACACCCGAAATAAAAGAATACATCGCCTTCCGGCAGGAAAACTTCCACGAACCGGAAATAGAAACCACTCCCCTGCCCAACCAGAATCTTCATGGAAGCACGCCGGCCGACCTGGTTATCATTTCCCATCCCGATTTTCTTCCACATGCACAGGACCTGGCCGATCACAGAAGAACACACGACCGGCTCAGGGTGCTGGTCGTAACACCCGAACAGATCTACCATGAATTCTCTTCGGGTATGCCCGATGTTTCAGCGATCAGGAATTTTATGAAAATGCTGTATGACCGGGCTACGGGACCGGACGAACTGCCCCGGTACCTGCTTCTGTTCGGTGACGGCTCCTATGACAACAAAAGCTCAGATCCCGGAAACCCCAATTTCATCCTCACCTATCAATCTTCCAACTCATTCAGTCCCACACAGTCGTTTGTTACCGATGATTTCTTCGGTCTGCTCGACGATGACGAAGGAGGGTCGTCGGGACTGCTTGACATGGGGATTGGCCGGCTGCCGGTATCCGCTCCTGAAGAAGCCCGGGCTGTGGTTGAAAAAATCATCGGATACGACAGCATGTCCCGGGCCGGTAACTGGCGGAATGTCCTCTGTTTTATCGGCGACGATGAGGACTACAATATCCACATGCGCGATGCCGACATACTGGCCACCTACATCGACACCACCTACCGTGTGTTCAATATCAACAAAATATATCTTGATGCCTATCCTCAGGTTTCCACACCCAACGGACAACGGTATCCGGAAGTGAACGAAGCCATCAACCGGCAGATGGAAAAAGGGGCCCTAATAATGAACTACACAGGACACGGGAATGACCGGGGGCTGGCTCATGAAGCCATCCTGGGAAAAAACGATATCGGATCGTGGTCCAACGAAGACCGGCTCCCCCTGTTCATCACCGCCACCTGTGAATTCGGCCGGTTCGACGATGTGGAAAAGACCCTGGCAGAAGAGTTTTCAAAAAGGACCTCGGCGGGAGAAATGGTATTGCTCAATCCGCTGGGAGGTGGAATCGCCCTGCTCACCACCACACGCCTGGTTTACTCGAGCCCGAATTTTGTGCTGAACCGGAATTTCTACCGGTACGTGTTTGAACGGCAAGAAGACGGTTCATATCCCCGGCTGGGGGATGTGCTGAAACAAACCAAGAACGCCTCCGGATCGAGCATCAATAACCGGAATTTCACCCTGCTGGGGGATCCTTCCATGCGTCTGGCTGTTCCGGAAATGCAGGTGATCACCGAAAATATCAACGAACAACCCCTTGCTTTCCCTCCCGACACACTGAATGCCCTGGAACTGGTTACTGTCAGCGGTTACCTGGCCGATGCAACGGGAATCGAACTGACCGGGTTTGAGGGAATACTGCATGCCACTGTGTTCGACAAGGAAAGAGAGGTGGAAACCCTGGATAATGACGGATTCGGACCAATGTCATTCCACGTTCGGAACAATGTCCTGTACAAAGGCAAAGCCACCATTGAAAACGGAAGGTTCTCGTTCTCTTTCATCGTTCCCAAGGATATTGCCTACGAGCCGGGACCCGGCCGGATCAGTTACTATGCACTGGGGCAGGAAGAAGACGCCAAGGGAGCCTGCCATGAGGTGATCATCGGAGGATTTGCCCTTGTTGAACAGCCGGATACAGAAGGTCCGGAAATCCAGCTGTACATGAACGACGAACATTTCCTTTCGGGAGGGATCACCGATAAAAATCCCCTGCTACTGGCCCTGGTTTCCGACTCCAGCGGGATCAACACCACCGGCACAGGCATTGGTCACGATATCATCGCTCATCTGGACAATAATCAGAATATCATGGTGTTGAACGACTATTATGAAGCCGACACCGACAGTTACCGTTCGGGCCGAATCCGCTACCGGCTGACCGAACTGGAAGAGGGGAAACACCGCGTCAGCCTGAAAGTCTGGGATGTGTACAACAATTCATCCACCGCAGCCATTGATTTCGTGGTGGCTTCCAGCGCCCGGCTGGCCCTGGAAAAAATATTCAACTACCCGAATCCCCTGACAGACCAAACCACTTTTTCCTTCGAACACAACCGCCCGGGAACGGAAATGGATGTGCTGATCCGGATTTTTTCACTTTCAGGGCAGCTTGTGAAAACACTGCAAACCAAAGTCTTTCCGCAAGGCTACCGGGTGGAACCAGTCGAATGGAACGGATTGGATGAAAACGGGTATACTATCGGAAGAGGCATTTACGTTTACACCATCAGGGTAAGCACATCCGAAGGGGAAGTGGCCCAGCAATCTTCAAAACTGGTCATCCTGAGATAAGTTATATTATTTATCAGTAGTGTCCGACTAAAAAAATAAAGAGAAGGGTACTCCCCAGAGGTTTCCCCTTCATGTTGTAGATTTGTTTTTTGCGGAAACAAACAACAACATGAGTAAAAATACGGAAATTA
>DSCJ01000072.1 GCA_011049175.1 Bacteroidota bacterium
CCTTTTTCTTTTTTTTGTGACAAACAATCCTGAAAAACTTATTTTCCTGAAGTAGCAATAAATAACTCCATAAATAAAAAAGAAGCCGCCTCAAATATGCTTTTGAGACAGCCTCTTTTTTTTATATTTGCATTACCTGCCAACCGTACAGCAGGCACTGGAAAAATAAAATGTCCATGAACCAGGAACAGATACCCGGCCAAAATGTCGATCCTTTTGATCTGTTTGAATCGTTATTTGAGGGGGCAGGCACGGGAATGGTCCTGTTCGACCTGCAGGGAAACATCACCAGGGTAAACCATGTATTTGTCAGTACGCTGGGTTATGAAGCTGCCGAACTGCAGCATATGAACTACCTGGACCTGACACTTCCGGAAATCCGAGAGCAGGCAGAGGAGTTATTCAGAAAAATGGCGGACGGCAGCATTCCGCATCACCAGACCAGGCAGAAAACCATCCGAAAAGACGGGAAGACCCTGGAAATGGAACTGACCTTTTCCGTAGCTCCGGACAGAAAAGGAAAACCTGCCTACATACTGGGAATGGCGGAAAACATAACCGATATGGTCCGTTCCGAAAAAATTACGCAGGTACTTTTCAATATCTCTGCCGCCGTTAATTCCAGCAAGGACCTGAAAGAGCTGATCGCAGTCATACAGGAAGAACTCGGTCGTATTATCGATACAAGTAATTTCTTTGTGGCATTGTACGACAGGGAATCCGATTCCCTTTCCCTGCCTTATTTTGCTGATGACCAGGACCATTTCGAAGTGTTTCCGGCCGGAAAAACCGCCTCGGCCTATGTAATAAACAAGGGGCGACCCGTTCTGTTGAAAGAAGAAGATATGGAGCGGCTGGAAGAAGAGGGGCTGATCGAACTGGTGGGAACCCGTTCCAAAATATGGATGGGGGTTCCCCTGAAGGTAAAGAATGAAATCATCGGCCTCATCGGCCTGCAGCATTACAGGGATGAAAATGCGTACAATTCCGACGACCTGAACATGATGGAGTTCATCTCCGGGCAGATCGGCCTGGCTATTGACCGGAAAAGGATCGAAGATGAACTGAAAATGGAAAGGGTGTTCTTCATGCAGATCTTTGAAAATTCTCCGGAGGCAATTGTAATCGGTAACAGGACAGGAAATATCATCAATGTAAACAAAGGGTTCACTCATCTGTTCGGTTACAGTAAAGAAGAAGTCATCGGAAAAAATATCAACGATCTGATCACACCCGCAGAGTTGAAGAACGAAACACTGGAACTGCGGAATATTATTGACCGGAACGAAATGTTCTTTCTGAATACCGTGCGAAACCGGAAAGACGGCACACCTCTCAACGTATCCCTGCTGGGAAGCCCGTTCGAGGTGAACGGGCAGGAACTCACCTGTGTGATTTACCGTGACATATCCGACCAGAAAAAGATCGAGGAAAAGCTCATGCAGGCCAAGGAGAAAGCCGAAGAATCGGACAGACTGAAAACGGCTTTCCTTGCCAATATGAGCCATGAGATCCGTACGCCCATGAATGCCATCATAGGTTTTACCGAATTGCTTTCGGTACCCGATCTGCCCGATGAGGACAAAAACGATTACATTGCGGTGATCAGAAGCAGCGGAAATATTCTTCTGAAACTGATTGACGATATCATCGATCTGGCTAAGATCGAGGCCGACCAGATCAAAATAGAAATCAGTACCTTCCGTCTCAACCAGATCCTCAAGGAAGTATATGCCTTCTACAATGAAGAAATTCTGAATCTGGACAAGAAAGACATCGAACTGATCTTTGAACCCGGGGAAAGTGATGAATTTTTCATCACCTCCGACCCCTTCCGGCTGAAACAGATCCTGAACAACCTGGTTGGCAATGCCATAAAATTCACGGAAAAGGGATACATCCGGATGGGATACCGCCGTTCGGGCCCCGGGAAGATCAAATTCTTTGTGGAAGATACCGGGATTGGCATTCCGGAAGATAAACACAAACTTATATTTAACCGGTTCCTCCAGGCGGATAATACCAAAACGCGAAAATACGGAGGCACCGGCCTGGGCCTCACCATATCAAAGAAACTGGTCAACCTGCTGGGAGGGGAAATCGGACTGGATTCATGCCCAGATAAAGGCTCAACATTCTATTTCACCATATCCACGAACCTGGGAAATGCCACCGGGATAACCTATTCGGCAGAACCGGCCGGGCTGGATAAAATTGATCTGAATAACCGCAGGTTGCTGGTGGTAGAAGATAATCCGGCCAATTTTCAGCTCATCAGGGAAATTCTCAGAAATTCGGGTGCCGATGTCCTCTGGGCCGAAGATGCTGCCTCGGCGCTGGAACTTTTGCAGGAACAGGATCATCAGGTGGATATGGTTCTGATGGATGTGCAGATGCCGGGAATAAACGGATACGAAGCCACAAGGATCATCCGGGACCGGTATCCCGACATTCCCGTTGTTGCCCAGACCGCTTATGCCATGGCAGGCGAACGGGAAATAGCCATGGAGGCAGGCTGTGTGGATTATGTATCCAAACCCATCAAACCCTCCCAGTTAATGGCCGTTATTCATAAATGCATAAACGGTTCCCGGTAATAAGCTGGCAAAGAGATTCATAACACAGACTTTCTGTTCATGATCAGCGGCCGGGTTTTCACAACGGCGGAGGAATCACCACAAACCAGGGATTTTCAAGAGAAGGCTTATTGTAACGCAGGGGCCGGTGATCGGCCATGCGCAACACCCGGCAACCCGCCGCCCGGGCAATGGCCTGGCCTGCCGCCGTATCCCATTCCATGGTTTTTCCCAGCCGGGGATACAGATCGGCTTCGCCCCGGGCCATCATACAGAACTTCAGGGAGCTGCCTCTCGAAACGGTCAGCAGGTCGGGATGCTCTTTTTTCAGCAGTCCGATAAATGCACGGGTTTCCTCGTTCAGATGGCTGCGGCTGGCTACCACCCGCAGCGGACTACCCGGCTTTTGTTCCTGAGGCTTCACCTCAGCCGCCAGTCGCTCCATCTCCCCCGCATCCAGGCAGCCTTCCGGGATTCTCAGGGAAAAAAGCTTCCCGTCAGTTCCTGTAAAAAACATTTCCCGGCGAACGGGGACATAGATCACGCCGAAAAGGGGGTCTCCCCCTCCAATCAGGGCAATGTTCACCGTAAACTCACCGGTACCGTCAATAAACTCACGGGTCCCGTCAAGAGGATCCACAAGCCAATAATATTCCCACTTTCTGCGTTCTTCATAGGGAATATCGCGTCCCTCCTCGCTCAAAACCGGAATACCTGTATCCATCAACTTTGAGGTAATCACGCGGTGTGCACGCATATCGGCTTCCGTAACCGGGCTCAGATCGGCTTTTTCCCTGACCTGCAGTCCGGGTTCCGCCAGTACCCGCATGATCTCTTCTCCCGCTACCACGGCAGCCGGCAGGGCAGAGTCTGCAAATAAACCGGGTGTAACCGCTATCATCTTTTCAGAAATAGATCAGGCTCAAAATGGTAACCGTAACCACCATATAAAGAAACGTCAGGGGCGCTCCCACACGGAAAAAATCGCGATAGGTATATCCGCCGGGTCCGTATACCATCAGATTAGTCTGATATCCGTGGGGTGTCATGAAGTTGGCTGCGGAAGCATAGGCCACAACCAGTACAAAAGGAAACGGATCCAATCCCAGTTCAACGGATATGGTGAGCGATATGGGGAAGATAAGCGCTACGGCCGCCTTGTTGGTAATGAGGGCCGCCAGAACAGTGGTTACCAGGTAAATGCCCAACAGCACCCCCACGTCCCCCAGAGGTGTGAAAACCGCAATAAACATGTCGGCTACCAGGGAAGCGGCCCCCGATTTGATCATGGCCGTTCCCAGGGCCAGCGACATCACAATGATCAGTGCCAGATCATAATCGATGGCTTTGGGCAGATCTTTGGGATTGGACATCTTCAGGGCCAGGGAAAGTAACAGCAGGATCAATAGTCCCATGAACAGGGATATCACATTCAGGGCCGAAAGGATGATGGCAGTGATCAACCCGCCCAGCAGGATCACCACCTTGTAATCTTCCAGTTTTTCAAACTGTTTCACAGTGGAAATAAAATAAAAATCCTGTGTATTGTACGCCCGGCTCAGGAAATCACTTCCCCCGAACAACAGAAGCACGTCGCCTGCCTTGAGCCTGACATCCCGCAGGGTGGAAGTGATCCTTTCCTCATTCCGGTGAATGGCGATGACCGCTGCATCATACTGGGCTCGGAAATTCACATCCCGGAGACTCTTGTTAATGAGATTGGAGTTATGGGATATCACAATTTCCACCACTTCCGTGTGCTTTTTCCGGCTCAGCATCCCTACCGAAGGCAGGGTCAGCCCCATGTTATTCTTCATCAGATCGGCCACCAGATCCTTGTCGCCCGCAAATACCAGCATATCTTCCTCTTCGATCACCATGGAATTCGACACCACGAACATATGTTTCCCTTTTCTCACAATTTCCACCAGGTGAAGGTCCCTGATGTTTCGCAAGCCCGATTCTTCAATGGTCTTCCCCACCAGGGGCGAGCCGGGCCTGACCACCGTTTCCACCAGGTATGTCCGGTGCTGACCGGTAAACTCTTCCAGCAGTTCGGGACGCGATGGAAGAAGTTTTTCTCCGAAAATATAGAGATAGAAAAAACCGATGACCACCATGGGTATGCCCACCCACACAAAATCAAAGATCCTCAAAGGGGCCAGATCGGGGATGATTTCCTGGTCAATGAGCAATCCGTTCACAATAAGGTTGGTGGAGGTTCCGATCAGGGTGGCGCATCCCCCGAGAATGGCGGCAAACGAAAGCGGCATCAGCAATTTGCTGGGCGATATATTGTTGCGTTTGCACCAGGTATTCATATAGGGCATCATCACCGCCACCAGAGGGGTGTTGTTCAGCAGGGCGGAGAACCCCGATACCAGCAGGATCATCCTTCGCATAAAGCCCTTGTAGCTTCTGGCCTTACGGAATAGCTTGTCGAAAATGATCTCAATCACCGGGGTTTTTCTTATGATATCCCCCAGCAGCAGCAACATGATGATCACTGCGATCTGTTCATTGGCAAAACCGCTGAGCATTTCCCTGGGGGTGAGCACACCGAAAAAGCCCAGGGTAACCACTGCCACCATAAAGGTAAAGGAAGCCCCCAGCAGCTCCTTGTACAAAGATACGAGGATAAAAACGATTACCGTAAACACCAGGATGAGCTCGAAGGTAATCATGCGGGTGGAAGCAGGGTTTTGAAGGGTAAAATTAAAAATAATATCCGACATAAAAAGAAACAGGCGGAAAGCACGCCTGCCGCCCCCCGCCTGTTATGGTATGCCTTGCCCGGCTTATTTCATCCGGTCTTTGAAAGGAAGAAAGGTCATGAAATCGGCATGGTGTACGATATACGCCTCCGTGCTTCTCTTCACCATGTCGCCTTCATGGGCATGGGCGGCAATGATATGGCAAACTTCGGCCGGCACACCGCAGGATTCGGCCAGAGATACTCCCGAGAAGGGATGGCGCAGATACCGGCCATACTTCCCCTGAACAGAATTCCCGTTCTCATCCAGCTCGTATTCGAGCAGTTTTCCCACATCGGCCAGAATGGCTCCGGCAATCAGCACATCCATATTTACCGGCAATTCGTCGCCGAAAAACTCGCGCACTTTCAATCCTGCCTCCCGGGCTATGTGCACCACCGCCCTTTTGTGGTCCATGAAGCTCACTTTCAGGTCGGGACCGCACAGCAGGGTAAAAGGTATGCGCTGAAGATCATCGGCCGACAGCACACTTTTTTCCAGAGCCTTTTCCCAAGTACGGGCTGTTTTTTCCCTCAGGCTGTCATCTTCAATCCATTCCAGCTCGGGCCATAGTTCCATGATTTCATTCTTCATATCATGCGGAATTGAGTTTTTCAATAATGGCATCGGTCATCTGCCGGGTAGTGGCGGCTCCGTGTTCAATAACCGACGGAGCGCCCGGAAGTTTCATCATGTCGTAGGTTCTCACTTTCCCTTCCAGGATCACCTCGGCAATGGCTTTTCTGATGCGACCGGCGGTCTCCTTCTCTCCGATGAAATCGAGCATCATGCAGGCCGCTTCGATCATGGCTACAGGATTGACAATGGAAACCTCGTACCCGGCGTACTTGGGAGCCGATCCGTGGGTAGGCTCGAACACCCCTACCCCGTCGGCTGAAAACTGGGCGCTGCAGGCGAATCCCAGTCCGCCGATCAGTCCGGCAAAGGCGTCGGATACTATATCGCCGAACATATTACCGGCCACGATCACCCCGTAATCCTCGGGATTTTTTGTAAGCCACATCATCTGGGCATCGATGTTGGTGTTCCACAGCTCAATGTCGGGATACTTATTCTGCCTGATCTCCCTGGCCAATTTGTACATCATGCCCGAGGTCTCCCTGATCACATTGGGTTTTTCACACAGGGTCACCGAACGGTATCCGTTTTCCCGTGCATAGGCAAAAGCTGCATCAAGGATCCTGTAGGTAGCTTTCTTCGAAAAAATTCGGGTCGATACCGACAGTTCCTCCCGGGGAACATGACCGAAATTCTTAACGAATTTGGGATGCGTTTTCAGGGCTTCATATACCTGATCCGGTGGATTGCTCCACTCCACTCCTCCGTACAATCCTTCTGTATTCTGCCGGAATATAACCACATCCACCACCGGTTCCTCCGGTTCTCCCGTGGGCCCGCGGCGGATAAAGTTCAGTGGATTGCCGGGGTAGGTATGACACGGCCTGACACAGATATCCAGGTTGAAATGCTGTCGCAATCCCACAATGGGACTTGAATAGACCAGCCCTTTGTCCCTCAGGGCGGGATCCAATTCTTCCAGCGCTTCATCCTTGGGTTTGGAGGTGATGGCTCCGAAAAGGCCGATTTTGTGCTTCCCGATCAGCTCAAGCGTCCGTTCGGGCAGCGGATTTCCTTCCCTGCACCAGAATTCCCAGCCGATATCCCCTTCCACATAATCGGCCCGGAAACCGGCCGCTTCCAGCACCCTGACCGCTTCTTCCAGTACAATCTTTCCAATGCCGTCACCCGGCATCTTAACAATGGTTCGTGTTGCCATGGTGAAAAGAAATTTGTTTCAGGGACCAATTTACATATTTAACCATTTTCTCACACAATACTGTACAACACATTTTTAACCATCGAAAGATGGATAATTTTCCTACCTTTGCATTTTTATGCAAAAATCTGCCAAAAAGGAGGATGATATATTCATGAAGGGAAGTTTGAAGCCAAAGGAAGTATGGAGCCACTTTGAGAAGATATGTGAGATTCCCAGGCCTTCAAAAAAAGAGGAAAAGATTCTTGCCCACCTGATCCGGTTTGCCGAAAATCACGGTTTATCCTGGGAAAAGGATCCAACGGGGAATTTACTCATCCGCAAACCTGCCCATCCCGGGTATGAAAACCGGAAAACGCTGGTGCTCCAGAGTCATGTGGATATGGTCGGTGAAAAACTGGGTGAGGTAAGCCATAATTTTGAAAAGGATCCGATTCAACCCGTGGTGAATCATGAATGGGTAACGGCACAGGGTACCACCCTGGGTGCGGACGACGGAATCGGTATGGCTGCACAGCTGGCTGTCCTGGAATCGGAAACCATTGAACACGGACCGCTCGAATGCCTGTTTACCGTTGATGAAGAGTCGGGCATGACCGGTGCATTCGGTTTGCAACCGGGTTTTCTTACAGGAAAAATCCTGATCAACCTGGATTCGGAAGACGAAGGAGAACTGTTTATTGGTTGTGCCGGAGGGATCGATACCCTGGCCCGTTTTTCACCGTCGTATGAAGAAGTTCCCGGTCATTATATGGCTTTCCGCATCACCCTCAACGGGTTGAAAGGAGGCCATTCGGGCGATGAAATACATAAAGGTCTGGGAAATTCTGTTAAATTGCTGAACCGGTTTTTCTGGGAAGAAAGCCGTGAATACGACCTTCGCCTGTGCTCTTTCGATGGAGGCAACATGCGCAATGCCATTCCCAGGGAAGGGCAAGCCCTGCTGGTGGTTCCGCGGGAACGGCGCGAAGACCTGATCAAACACCTTGAAGAGTACGAAAAAACCGTACAGTCGGAATACCGGGTTACAGAACCCAACCTGAAATTCACAGCCGAACCGGTATCAAAACCGCCGCACATGTACACCAGGGCATTCCAGGATAACCTGGTCAAAGCCCTCTATGCCTGCCCTCACGGGGTGTATGCCTGGAGCCAGGATATACCCGGGCTGGTGGAATCATCCACCAACCTGGCTTCCATCAAACAGAACGGGAACGGGAACATCCTGGTCACCACGAGCCAGCGCAGTTCAGTAGATTCGGCCAGGAAAGATCTTTCACAGAAGATCCGGTGCGCTTTTGAGTTGGCTGGGGGACAGGTGGAACAGGCGGGAGGTTACCCGGGATGGAAACCCGATCCGGACTCGGAAATTGTCAGGATCACCACACAGGCCTATACCGACCTTTTCGGTGAAAAACCCGTGGTAAGGGCTATCCATGCCGGGCTGGAATGCGGTCTGTTCCTGCAGAAATATCCCGACCTGGATATGATCTCATTCGGGCCAACCATCAAAGGGGCCCATACCCCCGACGAAAGGATCAATATCCATACCGTGGAAAAATTCTGGGACCTTCTGCTGGAAGTAATGAAAAGGATACCTGAACACACCGGATGACGCCGGGTAATCAGATATCCACTACCTCAAAATCTGCTTTGGCCGCACCGCATACCGGACAGGTCCAGTCATCGGGAATATCTTCAAATGCCGTTCCCGGCGCAATGCCTCCGTCGGGATCGCCCAGTTCGGGATCATAAAGATACCCGCATACCTGACATTTGTATTTTTTCATAGGCTTCTTGTGGTTTGCCGGAGTTACAGAAAATCAAAACCGGAACCAATCCGGGGCACTGCAACCGCCGGGTATAAAAATACAAATTTTTCCCGGCAGGCCATGCCCTGCATCATATCATAAAAAAATACATGGGGAATCACAGCGATTCATTACATTTGCACAAATCCATAATCCGAACCCCTGAAAATCGCCCGGCGTTAGAAAATATGAATGATTCCTCCCACATCCATTCTATCATACATAGGTTTCCTGCCATCAGCCTGAACGACATGGACAGGGTAAGGCTCATGGACCGTACCGATATCAAATACCTTTTACATATCAGCCGGCTGCCCGGTATACTGCAAGCGGCAGAAAAACTCTATCAGATTCTTGAGATCGGGAACGACAGAATTTTTGAGTACCACAGCCTGTATTTTGACACCCCCGACTTCCGGATGTATCACAACCATCACCGGGGAAAGACAAAACGGTACAAAGTGAGGTTCAGAAAATACCTGCAAACGAACCGTGTGTTTCTGGAAGTAAAATCGAGGAAAAACAACCGCCGCACGCGAAAAAAACGCATTCCGGTGGCTGATGTGGAACACCGGCTCACTCCCTGGGCCATGGATTTCATCAGAGAATATATTCCTTTGACAGACAGTACCCTGGAACCCAAGCTATGGACCCGCTTCAGCCGGTTCACCCTGGTACACCTCACAGCCCCCGAACGAATCACCATCGATCTGGATCTCCGCGTTAATCATGAGGACGACCGGTTCGGGTTTCCCGGCCTGGTCATAGCCGAAGTCAAACAGGAAGGCAATACCCCGGCATCCGATTTCAGGCGCATCCTGGCTTCGGAACATATCCGCCCCATGGGGCTGAGCAAGTATTGCCTGGGATGTGTGCTGCTATACCCCCGGGTAAAATCAAACCGATACAAACAAAAACTGAGGATCATATCAAAACTTGGCCGCCATGAACAACCTCATTATGCTGCAGCAAACCCTGCAATTGTTCGGAATTGACTACATCAACCCCGAACGTTTTCTGGAGCTGATCTTCCGGTTCTTCTTCAATCTGCTGATGGTATTTACCATTGTCAGGTTCTTTTATTATCCCCTGGCCAGGCGAAAAGATTATTTCTTCACCTTTATCCTGGTGGGTGTCATCGTGTTTCTCCTCTCCTACTCGCTGATCAATGTAAGGAATCTGACAACCGGCATTGCCCTGGGCCTTTTTGCCATTTTCGGCATTCTCAGGTTCCGCACCAGCCAGATCCCCATCAAAGAGATGACCTACCTGTTCCTGGTCATTGGTGTTTCGGTGATCAATGCCTTGGTATCGCGGCACACATCCTATGCCGAACTGCTTTTTGTGAACCTGTCCGTACTGCTGGTCATCTGGTTGGCAGAAAGGTTCATCCTTGATTCCGGGGAAAACCGGAAAGTGATTGTTTATGAGAACATCGAACTGATCAAGCCTGAAAACCGGCAGGCGCTGATCGATGATCTGAGAAAACGTACCGGTTTGCATGTAACCCGGGTACAGATCGGAAAAATTGATTTTCTGCGTGACAGTGCGCTGATCAGGATATTTTACACCGATACCGACAAGCTGTCGCACATGGATGACGAGGAAGAAGTTCAGCTTGATAACGACCGTATCTCCTGACCGCAGAACGGCGGTTCATGATTGTATTTCCCTCAGGTTCTTACCTGCCATACGGAATCGAGCACGGTTCCGTCTACCCATTTCACCACGGCAATCACCCGGTCGCCGACCCCGGACGTTTCCGGCACACCGCATACGGCTTCCGCTTCTTCTTTCAGTTCGGCGATGGTCCGGATGGGCAGATCCGTTCCCTTCACCTTGTCGAGCAGATCTTTCCGCAGGGGATTGATGGCAATGCCCCTTTCAGTCACCACCACATCGATCATTTCACCGGGTCCGCACAGGGTAGTCACCCGGTCTCTGATCACCGGAACCCTGTCGCGGAACAACGGCACAGGAAGAATCACCGTTTTGGAGAACAGGCAGTTCTGCCATCCGCCGATCCCGTGCAGAAGGTACCCGTCGGAATGGCTCACCACATTCGCGTTGAACTCCAGATCGATTTCCGTGGCTCCCAGGATCACCACATCCACCATGCCGGCAAAATTGCCTTTTCCATGGTAGTTGTAGCTGGTAAACGGACTGGTCCACACATGCCGGGGGTTTTCGGCCATGCTTCGCACCCCCTCCAGGTCGAAGGTTTGCCCGTCGAGGATATAATCCACCAGGCCTTCCTCCAGCATCGAAACCAGGTACTTGTTGCTGCCACCACGGGCAAAGCGGGCCTTAATGCCGCGTTCTTTCATGATCTGGCGGAAATATTCCCCCACCGCCAGGGAGGTACCTCCCGCCCCGCTCTGGAACGAAAACCCGTCGCGGATAATCCCCGTCACATCACAGAAACGTGCAGTTAACTCGGCCAGGTACAGGCGGTCGGGGCTTTTTGTAATGCGGGTAGTTCCCGAAACGATCTTTTCAGGAATACCGATATGCTCCACTTCCACCACGTAATCCACATAATTTCCCTGTATCTGCCAGGGAATACATGGAAAGGGAACCAGGTTATCGGTCACCACGATCACTCTGTCGGCATACTGTGAATCGGCCAGGGCAAAACCCAGCAATCCACAGGCCGAGGGTCCCGAAAGGCCGTTGGCGTTCCCGAACGGATCGGCAGCCGGAGCGCCGATCACGGCAATATCGATCTTCAGTTCACCATCCTGAATGGCCTGGTAGCGCCCGCCGTGCGAACGCAGCACACCGGTCCCCCGCATTTTCCCTTCCGAGGCAAATTTCCCAAGGGGTCCGTTCATGCTGCCTTCAATGTGGTGAATGGTCCCGTCTTCCAGGTATTTTATCAGGTATCCGTGGCAGGGGAAGGATGCGGAAGGCACCCAGCGGATATCTTTGATGCCCAGTTCATGGATGGCATCGAACAACTGGTTGGCAACCAGATCGCCGTCGCGGAAATGATGGTGTGTGGAAACGGTCATTCCGTTCCGGATGCCGGCCCTGACCAGCGCCTCCTTCAGACCGGGAACCAGCTTGTTTCCGTCGGAAGGGTAATCGGCACAGGTAGCAATACGGGGTGCATGTTTGTTCTTCTGCGGCTTGTACTTTCCGATTCCCTGGTAGGGAACCGCAGGTTCACCGTTCACCGTTACGGGAACCAGCCGCCCGGCAGCGTTTTTAACCAGATCAGTCTTCATGCGGTTCGTTCCTCCATTCTTTTGACACGATTCCCATTTCAACAGCCAGGTCCATGATACGCAGGGCCCTTTTTACAACCGGGGGGTCGATCATTTTGGTTCCCACCGACACCACCCCCAAACCTTTCGATTCGGCTTCCTCATAAGCAAGAACAATCTTCCGGGCTTTTTCAATCTCTTCGTTCCCGGGTGCATATCCGGCATGGATCACAGGGATCTGCCTGGGATGTATACAGCCCATGCCCTCGAAACCCAGTTGTTTGGAATGTTCAATGGTACGGGCCAGGCCTTCCGTATCGGCCACATCGGAGAACACTGAATCGATGGCCTGGATACGGGCCGCCTTACAGGCGTTTACCAGTCGCGACCTGGCATAAAACGATTCCGTGCCCTCGTCGCTGCGCCGGGTTCCCAGATCAGCCGTATAATCCTCAAGCCCAATAGCCAGGGCCACCACCTGCTTCGATGAACAGGCAATGCGGTAGGCCATTTCCACCCCCAGGGCGCTTTCGATAATGGGCATCAGGAAAACGGGTTCCTTCACACCATGGTCTTTTTTTATGGTTTCAACCACCGCTTCCAGTTCCATGATCTGTTCAGGATCCTCGCATTTGGGCACCAGAAGGGTGTGCACCCGGTGAGGGATCACATACGGCAGGTCTTCCCTGCCGGCCGGCCACTGGTTGATCCGTACCATGCGTTCGGCTCCGTAAAAACTGACAGCCCGCAGGGCGTTTCTCACCAGCACACGGGCTTCGGCCTTTCTGGCCGGGGCCACCGAATCTTCCAGATCGAGAATCATGCCGTGTGGTTTATGGATGCCGGCATTCAGCATCATTTTTGGAGTGTTTCCCGGCAGATAGAGACGGGAAAAACGGTGCCTTTCAGGAAAGGAAGGATATTCATTCTCCTTCAGCATGGGAGGCAGAAATTCAGGAATATCTTTTTTTATCTGACGGGCAGCCGCTTCCAGGCGGGCCATGATCACAAAGGGAAGGGCTCCCTGGTCTTCCACCCGGATACGGGCATGGGAAATGCCGAAATACCGCATGCCTTCCTCCACCAGTTTCCTGATGGATGCACCGTACATTCTCTCCACCCTGGAATCCAGCTCAATGCGGATACCGCCCGAATCTGCGGATTCCATTTCCACCAGGCAGTCAGATCGGATATCTTTTCCTGCATTACCGGCCTGTACAATCATGTCGGGATGGTTTTATGTGGTTAAAAATAAAAAAGCCTGAGCGAATCTACAACAGGAAGCTCAGAAGGATCCCGGCAGCCACAGCCGAACCGATCACGCCCGACACATTCGGGGCCATGGCATGCATCAGCAGGTGGTTTGTGGGATCCTCTTTCAGTCCCATATTCTGAACCACCCGTGCGCTGTCGGGCACCGCGGAAACCCCGGCCGCACCAATCAGGGGATTCAGCTTGTTATCGTTTTTCAGGAAAAGGTTCATCAATTTTGCAAAGAGGATACCTCCGGCGGTGGCGATCATAAACGACAGGGCACCCAGTCCGAAGATCAGCAGCGATTCGGAAGTAATAAACACATCGGCCTGGGTGGAAGCCCCCACGGTCACGCCCAGCAAAATGGTCACAATATCGATCAGTGAGGTACGGGCAGTCTCGGCCAGCCGCTTGGTCACAGTGGATTCCTTCAGCAGGTTCCCGAAAAAGAGCATCCCCAGCAGGGGCAGGGAACCGGGTGAGATAAAAGCCGTAAGAAGCAGCCCGATAATTGGAAACAGGATCTTTTCGGTTCGGGAAACGGCACGCGGAGGCTTCATGCGGATCCGCCGCTCCCGCCTGTTCGTCAGAAGGCGCATGATGGGAGGCTGGATCACAGGCACCAGGGCCATGTATGAATAAGCGGCAATTGCAATGGGCCCGATGAGGTTTTTTACATATACCGGGTCTCCGTCCGGAGTGTGTCCGATAATATTAATCCCGTTGGCCAGTTTTGAGGAAATGAAGATGGCCGTAGGACCGTCGGCCCCACCGATAATCCCGATGGCCCCCGCTTCGGGCGGTGCAAAGTCCAGCATCAGGGCTCCCAGAAAGGTAAGGAAAATACCCAGCTGGGCCGCCGCACCCAGCAACATCAGCCGCGGGTTGGATATCAGCGAAGAAAAATCGGTCATGGCGCCGATGCCCAGAAAGATCAGCGGAGGATAGATCCCTTTGATCACGCCGAAATAGAGGTAGTTCATAACACTTCCCTCTTCGTAGATACCGAGCTGCAAGCTAAAACCTTCCGCCTGGAAAAAAGGAATGTTTCCGATAATAATCCCCGTACCGATGGGTACCAGCAACAGGGGCTCATAATCGTATTTTATGGCCAGGAAAATGAAAAACAATCCCACCGCAATCATGACCAGATGTCCCGGTGTGGCATTGTAGAAACCCGTGTATTCAACAAACCGTTTCAACCCCCTGAAGGCCTGGCCCGACGGTTCCGGGTCAGGCTGAACCTGTTCCACGGCGGTTCTCTTTTCCGATTCACCGGCATACCCCTGTTCCGGAGAAAAAAGGATCAGCCGCAGAAGGGAAATAAACACCAGGATCACCAGTATCGTAAGGAATTTTTTCATACCGCATCAAATGGTTTCGATTAACACGTCGCCCTGCAGCACTGCATCGCCGGGTTTTACCCTGACCGACTCGATCACCACCTCGACTTCGGCCTTAATGATGTTTTCCATTTTCATGGCTTCCATCAGAAGCATTTTCTGGTCCTTTTTCACAATATCGCCCTCTTTCACATACACCTCCACAATATTTCCGGGCAGGGGGGCCCGCACCGGTGTGGGGCTCCCTCCCTCCTTTTTGTCAATCCTTTCTCTGGGCGGTTCTTTTAGCGGCGAACGCATCAGGATGGGTGTTTTGGTTTTTCTCACCTCCCGGTGCAGTTCCACCGTATAAGGCGTTCCGTTCACTTCCAGTTTGATGGTATTGTCTTCGAAGCTGTGGATTTCCACTTCGTATGTATTGCCGCTGATGGTAAATTTGTAATTCTTCATGGCATATTATCTGAGATGACCTACTCCGTATATTTTTGAACTCCAGGGAGAATACGGTTTCGATACCCTTCGGATGGTCAGCACATCGGGTTCGGCATCGTGTATTTCTTCCAGGTAGAGGTAAATGGCTGCTGATATGGCCGCATTGACTTCACCGCTAAGCTCGGGCATTTTCTCTGGCGGTTCCTGCCCGTATTTCCTCCTGAACAGCCTTCTCAGGTTCATGTGGATGAAAAGGGGCAGGACATACCGGAAGACAAGATACAGCGATACCAGCGACAAAAAAACAATCAGGTAGCCAACCAGTGAAATGATCAGCCCGCCGGTATCAACGGCTCCGGGCAGAAAAGTCAACAAAACCGGATGAATAACAACAGGTTTTATCATGGTTTACAGCGGAATATTTGAATGTTTTTTCATGGGATGCACCTCCTTCTTGGTTGCCAGGGTCTGCAGGGCCCGGATGATCCGGAAGCGGGTATTCCTGGGCTCGATCACATCGTCAATGAAACCGTATCTGGCCGCTTCATAGGGATTGGCGAATTTCTCCCGGTATTCATCCTCTTTCTTAGCTACGTAGGCTTTCTGCTCGTCGGGATCTTCCATTTCCGCCAGCTTTTTCCCTTCCAGTATCTCGATGGCCCCCTGGGGACCCATGACGGCTATCTCGGCGGTGGGCCAGGCATAGTTCAAATCACCGTGCAATTGCTTCGACGACATGACACAGTGGGCCCCGCCGTATGATTTTCTGAGTGTCACCGTGATTTTGGGAACGGTGGCTTCGCCATAGGCAAACATCAGCTTGGCTCCGTGGGCAATGATCCCTCCGTATTCCTGGGCGCTTCCGGGAAGGAACCCCGGCACGTCCACCAGGGTTACCAGGGGGATATTGAACGCATCGCAGAACCGCACAAAGCGGGCTGCCTTGCGGGAAGCATCGATATCGAGCACACCGGCCAGGTAAATGGGCTGGTTCGCCACCATGCCCACCGGCATGCCGTTGAATTTGGCAAAACCCACCACAATGTTCCGGGCAAAATTCCGGTGCACTTCCAGGAATTCGCCATAATCGACAATCGATTCGATCACCTCCTTCACATCGTACGGCTGGTTGGGGTTGTCGGGGATAATCTCGTTGAGCATGTCTTCTTTCCGGTCGATGGGATCGGTACATTCCGTAATGAACGGATCCTCCAGGTTGTTCTGTGGCAGGTAGCTCAGCAGTTTCCGGATAATCAGCAGTCCTTCCTCCTCATCTTCTGCAATAAAATGGCTTACACCCGACTTGGTTCCGTGTACTTTGGCCCCTCCCAGGTCGTCGGTCGAAATCCTTTCACCGGTAACCATTTTGGTCACCCTGGGTCCGGTTACGAACATATAGCTGTTCTGCTCGCTCATAATAATGAAATCGGTCAGGGCGGGAGAATATACGGCTCCTCCGGCACACGGACCGAAGATGGCCGATATCTGGGGGATGAGTCCCGAAGCCAGAATATTCCGCTGGAAGATATCTGCATATCCGGCCAGGCTCAGCACACCTTCCTGAATTCTGGCTCCTCCCGAATCGTTGATCCCGATCACGGGGGCCCCCACCTTCATGGCCTGGTCCATTACCTTGCATATTTTCTCGGCAACGGTTTTCGACAAGGATCCGCCGAAGACTGTAAAGTCAAAGGCATACAGGTACACCACCCGGCCGTCAATGGTGCCGTGTCCCGTGATCACCCCGTCTGAAAGGTAATGTTGTTTATCAAGGCCGAAATCGCGGCAGCGATGG
This sequence comes from Bacteroidota bacterium, assembly GCA_011049175.1. GTDB lineage: Bacteria > Bacteroidota > Bacteroidia > Bacteroidales > VadinHA17 > HyVt-105. Next base: position 16,972 of record DSCJ01000072.1, read on the forward strand.
GTTACAAACATGTCGTATTCCTCGAAGCTGCCTTCGTCCAGCAGCATTTCGATACGTTCGCGGGCTGTATGTTTGCCCTTGTTATGCTGCGCCTCGATCCGTTTTTCTCCTCCTCCTTTTTTTGCTTCTTCACGCAGTTCGATCAGTTGCTTGATCCTATCCTGGATATTCATGGGTACGTTCTTTACAAAAGGTTAATGATCATGATCCGGATGATTCTCCGCAGAATTCTGTCAGTACTCCGAATGTGGAACGCGGGTGCAGAAACCCGATCTGCAGGCCTTCGGCTCCGGGCCTCGGCTGGCTGTCGATCAACCGGACCCCTTTATCCCCGGCTTCCTGCAGGGCCGAGTGCACGTCTTTCGCCGCAAAAGCAAGGTGGTGAACGCCTTCTCCTTTCTTCTCTATGAATTTGGCGACGGGACTGTCGGGTGCAGTGGGCTCGAGCAATTCGATCTTGGTGGATCCTATCCGGAAAAACGCCGTTTTCACCTTCTGATCGGGCACTTCCTCAACATGGTAACATTTGAGGCCCAGTACATTTTCATAAAATGGAATGGCCTCCTCCAGATTCTTCACCGCAATGCCGATGTGTTCTATGTGAGTCAGTTCCATGTTCTGTTTTTTTGGTTTCGCCAAAATTACTACTAATTAAAAGCCGCTGTCATGATTTTTGTCTGGTTTTTTCTTTGATGGCACTTGTTATTAAACATATAAGCAGGCTTTAGCAAACTATGCAATCTTTTTTTTATTTTTTTTCCCGGAAAAACGGACATATTCCATTTTTTTCGTATTTTTATTTTAGATTTATATCATATTTTTACGATCCAGATTAACGGGAAACAAAAAAATGTGTTATTTTCACGCTGTTGATAACTTGTTAATAACTGAAATGATGTAAACAAGTCCGCTTCCTGAAACCACCGGTTATACCGGGTGGAGAATTTCGGGAAGGTCCACAGCGTTGCCAGCCAGCCCAAAAAACACATCAACCCCCCGTTGATGTTCCCTTCGGGTATTTACCCTTCAGGGCCTTCCACACGTATGTTAAGGTATTGAACCTGGTTAGGTTTATTTTATAAACTGAACAGCTCGGCTGTTATGAAAAAAATACCGGCCTCCGGGCCTGAGGAATTTTAAAATCTGAAGAGATGATATATATCATACTTGATGAATGCGATTTGTTACTGTTTTACACGAAACCTTTTCAGGATGTATCCGCAGCATGCCTATCCGGCCTGACGGGTTTCAGCACGAACCATCACAAAAAATAACCCTAAATCAAATAACCCTTAAATCCTAACAAACCATGTTACAAAGTACAAGCACGCTCAATGTTCCCAAGGAGGGACAGGTAGCACAACCCACAACCAAACCCGGGCTGACCGATGCCCAGGTGGAGTTCCTTCGCGAACTGGTCATCAAGGGAGGACCGGAAGTGCAGGACTATGACAGACTGGTGGACCTGGTCAACGGACTGGACCCCGAGCAATATCCCGCGTTCAGGGAAATAATTGCCCCGGCCCTGACCGAATACTCCCTGCAGGGATGGACCCTGCACAAACCGTTCGGATATGCTGGCGACTTCATGGTGATTGAGAAGATTTACCAGCAATATGTCAGCCCGAATTTCCTGTACCGGAACTGGGACCGGTTTTATCACATTCAGCATGCAGCCAGGGCGGTACGGAACCGCAAGGAATTTTTCAAACAGCTGTGTGCCCGGCTGGAATCGAAAAACAACAGTGAAAAACATGTGCTGATACTGGGCAGCGGCCCGGCTACCGATGTATTCGAATATCTCGACAGCCGCCCCGACAGCAAAATCCATTTTGAACTGATCGACTGGGACCAGAACGCCATTGATTATGCCACGGAAAAGAACCGGGAGCATCTGAACAAAATCACCTTCCACAAGATGAATGTGCTGCGCTTCCGTTCGCACCTTTTATACGACATGATCTGGAGCGCCGGCCTGTTCGACTATTTCAAGGAAAAACACTTCGTATACCTGCTCAGGAAATTCGAACCCCTTGTGGCAGAAGAAGGCGAAATGGTGATAGGGAACTTTTCCAGGAAAAATCCTACCCGCTGCCTGATGGAAGCCATGGGCGAATGGTACCTGAACCACCGGTCGGAATACGAACTGATGAAGCTTTGCCTGGAAGCAGGAATCCCGGAAGACCGGGTGATGGTCGACCGCGAACCACTGGGAATCAATCTTTTCCTGCGTATTAAGGGGCGCGGTTAGAGAGGGGTATTTCCGGAGGCGTTCATTCCCGTATTGCAGGGATTGTCAGATTATCGTAGATTTGCTCTATATTTGAGCAGATACCGGATCTATGAAGCTGACAAAGTCCGAGATCCTCACCTTTCTCGGGATCAGGAACCCTGCCCAGAAGGAGCTGAGCGTGCACCCCGTGACCCTCCGGTTTACGGGGGAAATGGAGCACTTTGAAAAGGATTTCCTTGACGATTACTTCAAACGGATCATCGGTCCTTTCCGGTTCTCCCTCCTGCTGGCCATCATTTTCTACGGGAGCTTTGCCGCACTCGATGCCATTGTTATACCAGAACTGAAATATCAGTTCTGGTTTATTCGTTTTGTCCTGGTCATTCCGGTCATTCTGGTGCTGTATATCCTTTCATACAGCCGCTTCATAAAAAATTACCTCCAGCCCCTTGTGTCGGTGGCCATGTACCTCACCGGACTGGGCATCATTGCCATGATCATATATGCCTCCCGCATTGTAGAACGGGATACCTATTACGCAGGGCTGATCCTGATTCTGATCTTCGGGTATGCCTTCACCCGGATCCGCTTTATCTACGCCACCTTGGCCGGCTGGCTGATCGTGGGCACCTACGAGGCAGCAGCCATCTGGCTGACCCAGACTCCCACGGAACAGCTGTACAACAACAATTTCTTTTTCATCAGCGCCAACATCATCGGCATGTTCATCTGTTACCTGATGGAGCTGTCGGCCAGGCGCGATTATGTGATGCGCCACCTGCTGGAAGAGGAACAGGATAAAGTGAAAGCGGCCAATGAAATGCTGGAACACCGCGTGCAGGAACGTACCGCCCAGCTGACCCGTACCAACCGGGCACTGAAAAAGGAAATCGAAATGCGGAAACACTATGAGCAGGAACAGGCCAAGCTCGAAGCCCAGCTGCTCCAGCTCCAGAAGATCGAAACCATCGGAACCCTGGCCGGAGGCATCGCCCACGATTTCAACAATATCCTCACACCCATCCTGGGATACACGGAAATGGCCATGGAAGAGCTGGACGAGGAAAGTACCCTGAGATACGACATTGAGCAGATTAATCATGCAGCCATCAGGGGAAAAGACCTGGTTCAGCAGATCCTCACCTTCAGCCGGCAGGTAGAAGTGGAAAAAAAGCCACTCTACCTGCAGGAAGTGATCCAGGAAATCATGAACCTGGTGAAAGCTTCCTTTCCCTCCAATATCGAGATCAAAATGGACCTGGACCCCCACTGCGGAACGGTCCTGGCCGACACTACCCAGATCCACCAGGTGATCATGAACCTGTGCACCAATGCTTACCACGCCATGATCGACAGAGGAGGCATTCTGCATGTCAGGCTCACTGAAAAGGAAGTGGATGCCGAAAAAGCCGCTGCCGTCCCAAACCTGGAAAAAGGGAATTATGTGCTGGTGACCATCAGCGATACGGGACATGGAATGGACCACGCCACCATGAACCGCATTTTCGAACCCTTCTTCACCAAAAAAGAAGTGGGGGTCGGATCGGGGCTGGGTCTTTCCGTGGTACACGGCATTGTAAAAAGTTACAAGGGAGCCATCGAGGTGGAAAGCCAGCCCGGAAAAGGCAGCACTTTCCGGATCTATCTGCCCAGGCATGGCAAAGGGCCCTCCGATCTGTTCACCGACAAGGAAGTCCTCGAAAAGGGAAAGGAAACGATCCTGTTCGTGGACGACGAGGAAGAGATCACCTACATGGGGAAAAAGATGCTGGAAAACCTCGGGTACAGGGTCAATATCCAGACCGACACCCGAAAGGCCGTGGCCGAATTCGAAGCCAACCACGACAAATACGATCTGCTGGTCACCGACCAAACCATGCCCCATATGCTGGGAACCGATATGGCACGTCAATTCCGCCAGATCAGGCCCGATCTGAAAGTGATCATCATTACCGGTTACAGCAACAGCATATCCAGTGAAATGCTGGAAAAGGAAAAAATCGACGAACTGGTGTTAAAACCTATCAAGCTGAGCGAATTCAGCAAGGTGATACGCCGGGTACTTGATAAAGACAATACGGCAGTAATGTAATCAACTAAACCTGTGACATGGCAAAAATTCTGGTAATTGACGATGAACCTTATATCCTGCTCATGATCAAAAAGATGCTGGAACAGGTGGGACACGGAGTGGATCTGGCCTCCAACGGAAAAGAGGGGCTGGAACTTCTGCTCACCCGCCCCTTCGATCTGCTGATCACCGATATAGTCATGCCCGAAAAGGAAGGTCTGGAAACCATCCGCGAGGTGCGGAAAAAATATCCCGGGCTGAAGATCATTGCCATTTCCGGCGGAGGCAGGCTCGATTCAAGCGAATACCTTGAGCCGGCACGCTATTTCGGGGCGGAAAAGATCATCAAAAAGCCTTTTCAGAAAGGGGAACTGCTGAATGCCGTGAATGAACTGCTGGGCGGAGAATAGCCCCCCCTTCTGCTATACGATTTTCACGTCGATGAATTTCGAATTCATAAGGCGGGCTACAGCCATGTAATTGGGCTTGAACGAAATCGTTTTCCCTACTTTGTATTTCTGCCGCAATCTGGAATTCAGGTTTTGCCCCACATCGTATACCGTCAGGTCGGAAGTGGTTCCCATAAACTGCACCTGTTTGTCTTTCGGTTCCAGATCGTCCGTATCCACATCCAGTATCCCGAAATCGAGCAGTACCCGGTAAGTCTTTTCCATTTCCTGCGTTTGTTCCAGGTCGGCCGTATGTCCGATGTTCCCCTCGCCTATTTTTCCGTCGGGGACCGTTTCCTTCTCTTCCAGTTCGAGAATGTTGGCATTGAACTGGAAAGTATCGGTCGAAAGCTGGTTGAAACGTTTGTTGTCGAGGGGACTGGTCCCGAAGAAGGCGGCTTCTCCAATGCGGAAATGATTCATTTCGGGCGGAATCTTTTTCCTGTTGATCAGAGGCAGGGTAATGGAACTTCCGCCCGAAACAAAGGGAATGTCCTTTTTGAAACTTACTTCCAGCAGCTTTTTGTAAAGGGTAAGCTGCATCAGCTTATCGTACGTGGGCTCGATCCCGTACATACATCCCAGGTTCGATCCGATGCCGATCACACGGATATGGTCCAGTTCGAACACATCGCGGTAGAAATCCAGCAGCTTGTCGCGCAGCACCCCTTCCCTGAGTTCCCCCAGTTCGATCATAATGATGATCTCATGGATCTTGTTCTTCCTTCCTGCTTCCTGGTTCAGGGCGCGGATGGTTTCGAGCGAGCTGTTCAGCGATACATCGGCATATTCCACCACCTGCCTTACCAGGTTCCGGGCCGGCGGCTTGATGTAGATGGTGTGCAGGGCCGGATTGACCTTTTTGATAATTTTCAGGCTTGACAGACGGGAATCGCCGATGGAATGGACCCCCTCCATCAGTTCAGGACTCAGAAGCTTTTGCAGGAAATCACGGTCGCCCGACAGCACTTTGGTCACCAGACTCCACCGGTAACCATGCTTTTGCATAAGTCGACTGATCTTCCGGATATTGCCGGCAATGTTGCCGGTTTTTATGAGAAGTTCGGCCATTACCGGGTGTTCTTGTACCGCATTTCGGCATATCTGGTGGTAAATCCGATGCGTTCGTACAGCCGTTTGGCAGGATTGTCGTATTCAACATGCAGCTTCACATCCCCGTCGCAGTAATCAAAGGAACGTTCCACAATCTGCCGTCCGTATCCTTTTCCGCGGCATTCGGCATCCACGGCCACGTATACCAGCACCCACGCGGGGATATATCCCTCCATGCCGGTACGGTTCATCACCAGGGCTCCAACCAGCCGGTCGTCATCATAGGCGGCCAGCAGGAATCCCCCGGCCATGGGGTTGTCAAAGAAAGCATAGTCAATGCATTTGTTGATGGCTTCCTTTGGATCCCCGAAACGGTCGAGGTGTTTGTACAGAAAATCCACATAAGCCTCCCGTGTCAGTCCCCGGGGAAAATCACTTTCCTTATCAATCTTTTCTATTCTTAACATAATTTGCAAAAATACGAAAAAAACGGGAGGGCTCAAAATGAAGGGTGTACAGGTCTGGCAATGAAGCAGAACGGAAGAAAAGCATGCATGTGTATGCATTTTCCACCGCCGGGCGGGCCGCTCCCGCCTTAATGGCCGGTTCCCTGGTGTTCCGGAAAGACCGGTCTTCAGAATATTTTAAAAGTTTTTACTTTGTTTAAGGCCGTAATTTCGTACAAATAAGATTTCATGAAACTATCTACGTAGACAACTGGCTTTGTTATGACATAATCAGCAATTATTTGTATATTTGAAAAAAATGCTGTTATGGAATTGTCAGAAATTAAACAGGCTATTGAAAAACTCAGTGAAGAGGAGCGTC
>DSCJ01000090.1 GCA_011049175.1 Bacteroidota bacterium
AGTTACTAAACTTGAAGGTTTTGGAGGGGGAGGCATCCCCCTCCTTTATTAACAAATCAGCCAATTTTATCAACTATTCGTAATTAAATAAAAAAGGCTGCCCTTTTGAGACAGCCTCTTTTTTTCCGGGCTGGCAATAAAATTTTAACGAACCAGGCTTACATCTCCAAAACGCGTTTCGATGCGTACCCTGGATCCCCCCGGGTCACCCGCACCCACTGTTCCGGAAAGAGTAAGGCTCGTGTTTTCTTTTATTTTACTGATATTTCCGGCAGACGGGGTTTTGATATCGGAGAAACTGGCTTTTCCTTCGATTTTGTATGTGGCTTCCGGATCAATCCCCAGGGTATGCTGTGTATAGGAACTTTTTACTGAGATGGATTCAAATCCGGGAGGTATATAGCCCACGACACATCTTCCGTACCTGGTGTCCAGTTCCAGTTTGCGGATCAGTTCATTAATTTCGAGGGTTGTATAGGAACCTGTGCCCACAAAGTTGTTCACTTTACCTATTTTTACCTTGTCGTACCCGCTTTCCGATACAATACTTGACACGTTTTCCACCTGGAATTCCGAATGCTTGCTTTCAATCAGCAGGGCCTGGGCCAGGGTAATATCCAGCTCATAATACTTGATATTCAGAGCAAGCCAGTTTGCTTCATTGATGAAACCCTGACCGTGGGTAAGTGTGACCAGGCTGCGGGGTTTTTCATCGCCCCGCAGGATTTTGTGTGCCTCAAGGCGCCCGAATTTGATGTCGATATTCACCAGTCCGGTCAGTTCGGTGATGAACATATCGCCGAATCGGTTGGTAAGGTTCAGTGTCAGGTCGGAAGGAATTTGCAGTAAATAATCGATGCTGAAATTCTTGTTATCCGACCCCCACGATTCGGTAGTGATCTGGCCGAAGTTCCGGTCGAAGACCGTTTCCAGTCTGATCTGACTGCCTTCAACCTGTTCCTTTATACTGATCATTTCAATGATCTTTTCGGCTTTTTCAGGTTGCGTATGTGTGACACTGATGGTTACTTCCACGCGGATCCTGTTCTGATCCCAGCTTCTCACATCTATTTTTCCGAATTTGTTTCCGATGTTCAGAACGGTTTCAGCCGTTGCCGGGTATTCCTTCTCAATTTTCCTGGATTTACTCTGTGCCAGCATATCTCCGGAAAAGAAAATGAGTCCGGAGACCAGGAAGGCCAGAAAGCCTGCTTTATATCTGCGGTTGTCCATGATGGGTTGGTTTTGATGGTTCTTGTTCATGATATTTCATTTCCTGTGCCTGCTTCAGTTGCAGGAGCACATAGTTTATCACTTCTATGCGGGTTTCGTAATACGAAATGATGGCGTTGACCACCCTTTCATCACCGGGATGGGCAGAAAGTTCCTTCTGCAGGCCGGTGTAAATACTGTCCATGGAAGCCATTTCCCGGCGGAAGATTTGCATTGACAGGCTGTCGGGGGCCCATTCTTCCAGCTCCCGGTATTTGTTCTGTATCTGGGATGTATAGTATAGTTCCACTTCCCGGTATTCGGGTGAAAGCTTGCCCAGGCTGATCAGGTCCTTTTCCGGCGGTCGCACCACGTGTTCGAAGATCCAGAGTGATGAGAGCAGTACCAGCACCAATATGGCTGCCACTTTCGACCATTTGAGGACGAGGGTTCTTCTTCCGGAGGACCCTGCCACGCCCAGTTTCTGACTGAACCTTTCCAGGTGCCCTTCGGCCGGTTCCCGGTGGTCAAAAAACGACCGGTTTTCCCTGATGATTTTTTCCAGTGGGTCCATGTCAGCTCTGTTTTATTATTTCCAGCAGTTTTTTTCTTGCTCTGGCATATTGTGACCGGGAAGTAGACGGAGATATGTTCAGGATCCCGGCAATTTCGTCGTGGTCGTATCCTTCCAGCAGGTAAAGCGACAGGATGATGCGGTAGCCGTCGGGCAGGGAATCGATGGCATTCCTTATGATTTCCAGTTTTTCCCGGAGTTCTTCTTCTGAGAGCGAACCGTTTTCCTGGCCTGACTCATCGGCCACATCAAATTTCTCTTCCACGGGCTCGAGAATCATTTTTCTCTTTTTCAGGTGATCCAGCGACCGGTTGATCACGATCCTCTTCAGCCAGGCTCCGAAGCTTACCTCCTGCCGGTAAGTCCCGATCTTTTCAAAAGCCGAAAGAAAAGCTTCCTGTATCACATCTTCGGCTTCCAGGGTATCGTTCAGTATTCTGAGGCTCGTGTTGTACATCGACTTATAGTATAATTTGTAGATCCTGAACTGTGCCTGCTGGTCTCCCTGCATGCATCCGTTGATCAGATCCTGATGGATATTCCGGTAAGTGTCCTGTTCCGTATCCATGCATTCTGTTTTAAATACGCAATTATTGTCATGACGCTGCATGAAAACCGAAAAATTTTCATGCACCATAAAGTTAATGATTTTCGGAATGTGTAATTCCTTACAGCCAATTCGTATGGATCATGCCCTGGATGATTTCTCCCTTTTCATAGTCCAGTTCCGAACCGAACAGGCTGTGGGGAATGGAATAAACCAGCAGCAGGAGGATGGCGGCCATGATGGTAAGTGTACGCCGTTCTTTTTTCCGGTTACCCAGAAAAGCTACCAGGTATCCTGCAAAGGCAATCAGGGTTTTGGAGTCGGTCAGGTCCTGCCCCAGGGGAAAACCTGTCCAGAAAGAGCCAAAAGCAAATTTCTGTACTATGGGGCCGAGGATCATCCCTCCCGCCAGTAAGAACCAGAAGGTAACAAAGGTGTATGACCGGTATGCCGGTAAACGGAACAGGGCAAACAGCAGGGCTGCGGTGGAAAACAGCATGGCCAGGAACATCAGGAATACGTGGGGAACAAGAACCGCATCGGGTACCGGATCTTTGAAACGGATAATCACAGGGCTCTCTTCCGGCAGGGTGCGTATTACATCGTTCTTTTCCAGTACCACGTAATATTCCAGTTTCCCTGCTGCGGGTTGTACGGGTAAAACCCCCGCCAGTATCTCGGGGTCGGTTTTCATCCGCACCATATGGTGCTTACGCCACGGATCGCCGGTGGGATACCGGCGGAAAACCAGAGTTCCCCTGATGGTGGTATCGGGTATTTCAAGTTCCACCAGGGCATCGGAAGTGGTTACATGCGACCGGATCAGGTCCACCCTCAGGGTGTTCCCTTCCATTTCCGTTCTGATCTTTTTTTCATGGGTGGGTCCCGTAACCCGCTGGTATACAACAGCCGAAAGGGTCAGTACCGCAGCAATTAACCATAATACCACCTTTTTCATCCTTTCTACAATTGTATCAGTAAAACATGTACCTCGTCGCCCCTTTTTATTTCCACGTGTACCGTTTGTCCGGGCTTCAGCTGTGACAGACGGAACATATAATCGTCAATGTTCATGACGGGCTTTCCGTTCATGGCTGTAATAATATCTCCGTCCTGCATTCCTGCCAGGTCGGCCGGTCTGCCTTCGATCACGTAATCGGCCCGCAGCCCGTTTTTTACCACTCCGGCGAAATCGGGCATGATCCCCAGCGATACTTTCCTGGCATGCCTGCCGGCGCTGCCCTGTTTGGGGCCCGCTTCCCGGTAGGTGAGGGCATGGGGCATCCTGTCAAGACGAATGACCAGGTCGAAAATGAATTCACAAATTTCTTTCATTCCCTCAAAACGGAGCTTATCGGGTGTATCAAAAGGTGTATGGTAATCGAGGTGCGGGCCGGTGGAAAAGAAAAATACGGGTATGTCCCTGCTGTAAAAGGAAGCGTGATCGGAAGGACCGTATCCGGGTGCCGAAAGTGCCAGGGAGAAAGACCGGTTTTCCCTTAACAGGCCGATCAGGGAATCGGCTTCCACCGATGAGCCGGTTCCCCCGATCTGCAGGTTTTGTTTTTTATTCAGCCTGCCAATCATATCAAGGTTGATCATGGCTGTGTACTTACCGTTAACCACCGGCTCTTCTTCAAGAAAATGGTGCGATCCCAGCAAACCGTGCTCTTCCGCACCGAACGCCACAAACAGGTAACTGCGGCTGAGGGAATCACGTATGGCTGCCAGCCGGCCTGCCAGCTCCAGGATGCCGGCTACTCCCGATGCATTGTCATCGGCCCCGTAATGCACAGCGGTGGTGTCGGGTCGGCGTGAACTGCTGTTCTCACCGCCCAGGCCGAGGTGATCATAGTGAGCCCCGATCACCACAATCTCGTTTTTCAGTACCGGATCGCTTCCTTCCAGATAACCAACCACATTCTGAGTAAAAGCCTTTATTTCTTCAACTCCTGCGCCGGCATCCAGCTTTCCGGCCAGCTCGAATGAAAGGGACCTTTGCAGGCTGTCGAGCTTCGTTTTCAGAAGGGAAAGGGTATCTGACCCGGCACGGATCATGTGATTGGCCACAGCCGGTGTAATGTACAGAACGGGGATACCCGCTTCGGCCTGCCGGGGATCGCCGGCAGGAAAATCTTCCCGCTGCCCGGTAATCAGCAGCACCCCACCGGCTCCCCTGTCCCGTGCCATGATCACCTTGTCGCGGTCATCATGATAGGCAGCATACCTGCTAGCCGGATTGTCCGGTTCAGGACTTCCTCTCAGCAGCATGACCCATTTACCGCCGATATCCGTATTCCTGTAATCGTTCCACGGACTTGTCCCGTTGCTTATGTCAAAACCGTATCCGGCAAAAACCACCGGGGCATGCAATTGGCCCTCTGATGAAAACAGGGCCGGAGTATAATCGGTTCCCTGCACGGCAGAAAAATCGTCATACCGGAAATGCAGGTCGCCGGCCGGTTTTTTATCCAGCAGGATTTCGAAAGTCTGGAATCCCTCCTTTCCGGGAAGGTTAAGTCCTGCTTCCGCAAATTCCTGCCTGATGTACCCGGCTGCTTTTCTGTCGCCCGGGGTGCCCGGATACCGGCCTTCCAGCTCATCGGAAGCCAGATAATGTACGTGGCGTTTCAGTTCCTGAACGGTGATGGCCGGTTCCCTGTGAATGCGCCGGCAGGAAACCAGCCCGGCCAGTACCAGTACGGCCAGTATAAAGTGTTTGTTTATATATGCAGACATCATAATATAAAAGCTGAGGAAGCTCCAAATATAGAAAAATCATATGTCTTCCGAGTACCGGCTGCATTTTTAATTTCACAAAGAATTAAACAAAAAAAACAGCAGAATTTTTTGCACATCATCTGAATTTGTTATATTTGACCATATAATTAAACCATAAAATTAATATTTATGGTTTAACTAAATATTTAATCATGATTTCTCCGGATAATTCTGTCTCCCATACTGCCACGGAACGCAGGATCCTGGATGCGGCAAAACGGGTGTTCGGAAGAAAGGGACTGGACGGGGCCCGGATGCAGGAGATTGCCGACGAGGCCGGTCTGAACAAAGCCCTGCTGCATTATTATTTCCGCAGCAAGGACAACCTTTTCCGGGCGGTATTCCGGGAGGTGTTTCAGTCGTTTTTTCCGGCTGTGCTTGAAATGATGGGAGAAGAGGGCTATTCTTTCGAAGAGAAGATACGCCGGTTCGTGCATTCGTACATCGAGCTGATCAGGCAACATCCCTATCTGCCAGGGTTTATCCTGCATCATATGCAGGGTCCGGGCGAGGGACCGGAAAGGGTGGTGGATATGTTCCGTGCTACGGGTGTGGATCCCGGTGTGTTCTACCGTGAGGCGAAGAAAGAAGCGGAAAAGGGAAACATCCGCCCCATCGATCCCGCGCAACTGATACTGAATATTATTTCCCTGTGCATATTTCCCTTTATTGGGGCTCCGGTTATATCGGTCTTCCTGTTTCCCGGAAAGGACTATGACCGTTTACTGGAAGAACGCAAGGAAACCGTCAGTGATTTCGTAATTCATGCCATCAGAAAAACATGAGCACAAAGCATTTCCTTATTATCTGCATTCTTTTTCCGGGCTTTACCGGAATATTTGCCCAGAAACTTCAGGAATGGGATCTGGATTCCTGCTGGAAAAGGGCCGTTGAGGCACATCCCCTGTCGGGGGATGCAGTCCTCATCCGGTCGTCCACTGCCCTGAAGGTCAGGAGCCTGTCATCAGCATTCCTGCCTGCCGTGGAACTCGGAGCCCAGGCCACGTACCAGTCGGATGTGGTATCCATCGACCTTGACCTGGGGCTTCCGGGTGTGGAGTTTCCTGCTCCCACACGCGATCAGTACAGGGTATACCTTGATCTTCACCAGACGATCTACGACGGAGGGTCGGTACGCCTGCAAAAAGAGCTGGAACAGGCCCGGGCAGGGGCAGAAACGGGGCAGACCCGCGTCAGCCTGCATCAGGTTCGGCAAATGGTCAGTGAAGTATATTTTATGATCCTGCTTCTTCAGGAGCAGGAAAAAGTCCTGATGCTGTCGGATACCCTGTTGCAGGAAAGGATCAGGCTGGCCCGTTCGGCTGTGGAAAACGGAGTGCTTACCACGACCGATTTCCTGGACCTGCAGGCTGAGCAGTATTCCCTGAGGCAGGAGATGGAGGAGGTCCGCTTCAACCTGCTTTCGGCACGCGGGGTGTTGGCCGAACTGCTCGGAGTGGAGGAAGAAAGCATCGGTGCCCTGCGGCTCCTCCGTGCAGAAGTTGATCCGGAATCTCCCGTTCGCCGTCCTGAGCTGGACCTGATGGATGCCCGCCTGGAAGGGCTCGAAAAAACATCGTTGCTGTTGAAAACCCGCCTCAGGCCGAAGCTGGTGGCATTCGGGCAGGCGGGATACGGGAGGCCCGGATTGAATATGCTGTCGGATGAATTCGATCCTTACTTTATGGTGGGGGCCCGCCTTAGCTGGAATATTTTCGACGGCTACCGTACCCGCATGGAAAGACAACGGGTACGCGTTGAGGCCGACAGGCTGACCCTGCAACAGGAAACGTTTACCGAACAGGTTCAAAGAGACCTGATAAGGCAGAGGAATGAAGCGGAAAAATACCGTCATTTGCTCGACACGGACCGGGAGATTCTGGCCCTTCGTCAGGAACTGACCCGCTCGGCCGCCAGCCGTCTGGGACAGGGGGTGATCACCTCGGCCGAATACCTTCTGGTATGGCATGCGGAGAAAACGGCCCGGATCAGGGAAAAAACCCACCGGGTGATGCTGGCCAGGACCATAGCCGAAATGCTCCTGACACTGGGAATGGAAAAGGAAAAACCATGAACGAATCATATATCCAACCTATGAAAAAACTGTTGTACATGGCGCTAATCCTCCTGGCGGGAGGATGCCGCGATAAAGCACCCCTTCCCGAGGCATACGGGAATTTTGAGGCTCTGGAAATACTGGTGCCGGCACAAACATCGGGTGTGCTGGCGGAGTGGAACCTGGAAGAAGGGCAGGAGCTCAAAAAAGACCAGGTGATCGGTCTGGTGGATACGCTTCCTCTGCACCTGAAAAAACGGCAACTTCAGTCCCAGGTCAAAGCAGTACTTACCCGGCTGCAGAGTGTGGATGCCGAGGTGAAAGTGCTGGAAAAACAGCTGGAAATGCTGGAAAAAGACCTGGGAAGGACCGAAAACCTTCTGGCCGACGGGGCAGCTACCCCGAAACAATATGATGACCTGCTGGGGAATATGGAAGTATTGAGGCTGAAAAAAGAAGCGGTGAAAGCACAGAAAACCACCATCCTGGCCGAGCGGGAGGTTCTCAATATGCAGATCCTCCAGCTGGACGACCAGATTGACAGGTCGGTGCTGACCAGCCCGGCCGCGGGAACCGTGCTGCAGAAATATACCGGGGTAAATGAAATGGTGGTTCCGGGGAAGGCACTGTTCAAACTGGCATGTCTGGATACTCTGTACCTGCGGGCTTTTCTGGGGGCTACACAGCTCGACGATGTTCGCATAGGGCAGGAAGTGGCGGTGCGGTTTGACCGTGACGAAAATTCTGATCATACCCTCCCCGGAATGATCACCTGGATATCATCCAGCGCCGAATTTACCCCAAAGATCATTCAAACGAAAGAAGAGAGGGTGACGCTGGTATACGCGGTGAAAGTGGCCGTGAAGAACAACGGCATGCTGAAGGTGGGCATGCCGGGGGAGATGGTATTGTTAAAGGAATAAAAAGATGGAATTTCTGGAAGTTATCCGGGTCAGCCGTTCGTTCGGGCCGGTAAACGCCCTGAAGGAAGTTTCTTTCTCTGTGAACAGGGGAGAACTGTTCGGGCTGATCGGTCCCGACGGGGCGGGAAAAACCACTCTGTTCCGTATCATCGCTTCCCTGTTCCTTCCCGATGAAGGAAAGATTCTGGTCAAAGGTTACAATGTTGTAAAGGATTATAAACAGGTAAGAAGGATCACCGGATACATGCCCGGGCGGTTTTCCCTGTATCATGATCTGACCGTAGAGGAAAACCTTTCGTTTTATGCTACCGTATTCGGGACCACACTGAAAGATTCGGCGGCATACATCCACCGGGTCTATTCTCCCCTGAAACCCTTCCGGAAAAGACTGGCGGGAAAATTGTCGGGAGGAATGAAGCAAAAGCTGGCCCTGTCGTGTGCCCTGATCCACCGGCCGGAATTTCTGTTGCTCGACGAGCCTACTACCGGCGTGGACGCTGTTTCCCGCAAAGAATTCTGGGAGATGCTGGAAGAACTCAGGAATATGGGGGTCACCATTCTGGTGTCCACTCCCTATATGGATGAAGCCGGCCAGTGCGACAGGGTAGCCCTGATCGATCACGGAAAGCTGCTGCAAACAGGCAGTCCTGCTGAGATCGTGCATAATTTTTCGGCGAAACTGTATGCAATCCGGGGCCGGAATCTTTATGCCCTGCTGGGCAGGTTGCGCATGAGCCCCGAGGTGAAATATGCCTTTATGTTCGGAAGGGAAATCCATCTGGTTTTTTACCGGGTTCCCGGCCGGCCCGCCCGGTGGCTCGAAAATTTGTCCGGATCACCACAGGGAACCTTTTCCATTGAACCGCTGGATCCCGGGATGGAAGACTGTTTTGTAGAATTGATGGGGGAAAATCATCCGGTTGACGGGAAAGAAAACATATAAACGGAAAAGAATCATGGCAGCCCATACCCCGCCGGTAATCAATGTGAAGGAAATGACCAAATCATTCGGGTCGTTTGTAGCCGTTGACCGCCTGACTTTCCAGGTGGAAAAAGGCGAAATATTCGGCTTTCTGGGAGCCAACGGAGCGGGAAAAACCACAGCGGTGCGTGTTTTGTGCGGCCTTTCTTCCCCCACATCGGGGCAGATCACCGTGGCCGGGTATGATGTGTGGACTCAGACCGAACAGGTCAAACGGAGCATAGGGTATATGTCGCAAAGGTTTTCCCTGTATGAAGATATCACCGTGTATGAGAACATCAGGCTGTTCGGCGGGATATACGGATTGAGTCGCAGGCAGATCAGGGAAAGGGCAGGAGAGCTGCTTAGCCGACTGGGACTGGAACACCAGCGCGATGCCCTGATCGCATCCCTGCCCTTGGGGTGGAGGCAGAAGCTGGCTTTTTCCATTGCCATTATCCACCGTCCGGGGATCGTTTTTCTGGATGAGCCGACGGGCGGGGTAGATCCCATCACCCGGAGGCAGTTCTGGGATCTGATCTATGAAACCGCACAAACCGGGATCACCGTTTTTGTCACCACTCACTATATGGACGAGGCAGAATACTGCGACCGGCTGTGTGTGATGGATGAAGGCCGGATCGTAGCCATGGATACCCCGTACCGGCTGAAACAGCTTTACGGGGCACAGGATATGAACGAAGTATTCATTAAAATAGCGAGGAAAGAGATATGAAAGAAAAATTCGCCCTGATACTGGATATGGACGGGGTGGTGGTGGATAACGGAGAATTTCACCGCAAAGCCTGGGAATCGTTTTGTTCTAAATACGGCCTGCTGGAAAGGTTCCGGCATGGGGCTCTTTTCGGGAAAACAAACCGCGATTACCTCACCACCCTGTTTGACCGTGAAATGACCGATGCGGAGGTGGAAAAGTATGCCGGGGAAAAAGAAGCCCTCTACCGCGAGCTGTACCGCCCGCATATCCGGCCGATGCCGGGGCTGATCCCGTTTCTGGAGAAGGCAGTCAGGGAGGAAATGCTTATCGCCCTGGCTACTTCCGGTCCCCGGTCCAATGTGGATTTTGTGATGGACGAACTGGGCATACGCCACCTGTTCAACCTGGCTGTTGACGATTCCATGGTGAGCCGGGGCAAGCCCCATCCCGATGTGTTTCTGAAAACGGCTTCCCTGCTGGAAATATCCCCTTACCGGTGCGCGGTGATCGAGGATTCGGTGCACGGACTCGAGGCGTCGGTGAATGCAGGAATGCTTCCCATTGCCCTGAACCATCCCGACCCCGGAGAAGTGAAGCAACTGGCAGTACTGGCCGTGCCCGATTTTACTTTCCTCGATCCCTCAGTCATTAAGAAAATGATCCTAAATCACCGGCCATGAAACGTTTTCTGGGTTTCGTGTGGAAGGAATTCCTGCATATCTTCCGGGATTACCGCACCATGCTGATTCTGTTCGGTATTCCGGTAGCCCAGATCATGCTGTTCGGATATGTCATTACCAATGAACTGAAAGATATCCGGATTGCTGTGCTCGATCACTCAAAAGATGAGGTGACCCGCGAGATCACCCGGAAGATCCTTTCCTCTGGTTTTTTTATTCTCGACAGAACCCTTGATTCGGCCGGCCAGATGGAAGAAGTGTTCAGGGAGGGGAAGGTTAAGGAGGTGGTGGTGTTCCCTCCGGGTTTCGCTGAAAATATGCAGCGCCTCCCGGGAGTTGATATTCAGCTGATTGCCGACGCTTCCGATGCCAATACGGCCCAGCTCGTGGTGAACTATACATCGGCCATTATTCAAAATTACCTGCAGAACAGGATTTCGGAAACATCCCTTCCGGTGAAGGTAAACGCCGGGGTACGCATGTTCTATAATCCTTCCCTGAAAGGGGTGTACATGTTCGTACCCGGCATCATGGCCATGATCCTGGTGCTGATATCGGCCCTGATGACTTCGGTATCCATCGCCCGGGAAAAAGAGTTCGGAACCATGGAAGTATTGCTGGTCAGTCCGCTCAGGCCCTCACAGATCATTCTGGGCAAGGTGACTCCTTACATGGCTCTCTCTGTAATCAATGCCGTTTCCATTATCCTCCTGGGGAATCTGGTGTTCGGGGTCCCGGTGCAGGGCAGCACGGTATTGCTTCTGGCAGTCAGTATCCTGTACATTTTCCTGGCCCTGACCATCGGGATCTTTATCAGCACCCTGGCCCGTACCCAGCAAATGGCCATGTTCATGTCGCTTTTTATCATGATGCTGCCCACCATCCTTCTTTCGGGTTTCATTTTCCCAATAGAAAACATGCCGAAAATCCTGCAGTGGTTCAGCGCTTTGATGCCCCCCCGCTGGTTTATCGTCGTTATCAAAAGCATTATGCTTAAGGCAAACGGGCTGTTATATGTGTGGAAAGAAGTGCTGATCCTGGCGGGGATGAGCCTCCTGTTTCTCGTGATGAGTTTTGTACGCTTCAGAGTCAGACTGGAATAAGATAAAAATGCCGTCTGTCGGGTGAGCAGTGTAATGATATGATTTGAAATACATAACAAATTGACCGGCCTCATGAGAACCATTCTGTTTCTTCTCCAGAAAGAATTTCTCCAGATATTCAGGAACAGGCTGATGCTGCCCGTGATATTCGTGTTGCCGCTGGTACAGATGCTGATCCTGGTGCATGCTGCTACCCTGGAGATGAAAAAAATCGACCTGGTGGTGGTAGACCGCGACCTGAGTTCCTGGTCGGGAAGGCTGGCGCAGAAATTCATGGCTTCGCCTTTTTTCAGGGTTCATGATGGAGGAAACAGCCGGGAGGATGCACAGGAACTGCTGAGGAAAGGAAAGGCCGATATGGTGATGGTGATTCCCGCCGGTTTTGAACGGAACATGATGAGGGAAGGGGAGGAGAGTGTTCAGTGGCTGGTGGATGCCATAAACGGAACGGCAGCCGGACTATCCCATGCCTATGCATCGGCCATACTTGCCGGTTTTCACCGGGAATGGCTGCAGGAAACAGGTAACACCGCGGGAATGGATATTCACTCCGGAATCAAAGTTCAGGAACGGTACTGGTATAATCCGAAACTGAACTACAAGATTTTTATGATCCCCGGTATCATGGTACTGCTGGTAACCATCATCGGCATGTTCCTTTCGGCTCTGAACCTGGTGCGTGAAAAGGAACTGGGAACCATAGAGCAGATCAACGTAACCCCCATACGCAAATATCAGTTCATTACCGGGAAACTCATTCCTTTCTGGGTTATTGCCCTGTTCGACCTGAGTGTGGGACTGAGCCTCGGTTATTTTCTTTTCGATATGCCTGTTCTGGGCAGCCTGCCGGTATTGTTTGCATTTACTTCCCTCTACCTGGTGGTGATCATGGGGCTGGGCCTGTTCATTTCCACCATGGTTTCCAATCAGCAGCAGGTGATGTTTATGGGCTTCTTTTTCATTATTGTATTCATTCTGATGAGCGGCATTTTTACTTCCACGGAAACCATGCCGGCATGGGCGCAAACGGTCAATATAATCAATCCTCTGGCCTATTTTATGCGGGTGATCCGCATGATCGTCCTGAAAGGTTCCGGACTGGCCGATATCGGCCGTGAGATGATTTTAATCGGGATATATGCGGTGTTGGCTATGAGCCTGGCCGTGTGGCGCTATCGCAAGGTTGCCTGACCCCGGGGCCGGCAGTCTGCCAGGGTTACTTTCCCCTTCGTTCGTACAGTCTTAAAAAAGAGTTTTGTCCGGCAAAGGATTTTTTTTTACCTTTAAATACATAAGAACCAAAACCGGATACAGGTTATGATGATCAGAACGATTGGAATAACGGCCATACTGATGCTGATAGGTTACAGCGCACGGGGACAGACTGATCCCGATATTTTTTTCCATGCGGTCAATACCGGAAATACGGAAAAGCTGACCGAGTTACTCGAACAGGGCGCCGATCCCAACATGAAGTCTCCGGTGGGAGCCACCCCACTGTTCCATGCGGTGTGGTCGAACCGGGTGGAATCGGCCGAACTACTGATAAAATACGGGGCCGATGTTAATGAAATGTGCACTGAACACGGTCTGCCCATCGTTCATGCTGCCCGGATGGGAAACCCGGGAATGATCGTGCTTTTTCTGAATCACAATGCCGATCCCGATTCCCGTGACGGGGACGGTAAAACCGCCCTGATGGTGGCCATTGATAAGGAACATACCCGGGCTGCGTGCGTACTGATCAAAAAGGGGGCTGATGTGAATGCCCGCGGACCCAAAAACCACACACCGGCCCATTATGCTGCCATGCACAATGACGTGAAGACACTGGAAAAACTGAAAAATGCAGGGGCCGACATGAAATTGACCAACGATGAGGGGGAAACTCCTTTACAGATTGCAGAGAGGCTGGGCCATGCCGAGGCAACGGAATTACTTGAAGAAAAAGAAGATGACCGGTAAGCCCGTATTAATAACAGCCATGTTCCTGAATACTGTCTGATACTGATATGGAAATTCTGGTCGAGAAGCTGAACGAAAGGATCAAGGAACTGCGGTGTATTTATCAGGTAGAAGAATTGCTAACTGATCCGGGACAGGACCTGGACCCGGTGTTTCTGCGCCTGCTCGATATTATTCCAACCGGCTGGCAGCATACCACCATTTGCGAAGCCTGTATCACCTACGAGGAAAAAGAATATGTGCGACCCGATTTTGTCCGCACCCCCTGGTTCCAGGAAGCCGACCTGGTGGTGGACAATACCATGGTGGGGAATATCCGGGTGCATTATATCCAGAAGATTGACAAAACAGGCGGCATGCTGTTCCTGCCGGAAGAACAAAAACTGCTCGATGCCATAGCCGACCGCCTGAGCCATTTCCTGTTTTCCAGGCGACTCAAAAATACCCTGGAATACATGGAATCACCCTACCGTCAGCCTGCCAAAGGCAAAAAACTGCTCAGTGACAAGCCCGATGTCCACTGGAGATGGAGATACCGTATGGCCCGGGTTCTGGCCGGTCATATTGATATGGAACGTTTCGGCGTGAAAGCAATCTACCTGATCGGAAGTACCAGGGAAGCGAAGGCCGGGCCCCACAGTGATATCGACCTGCTGGTGCATGTTGACGGATCGGAACAACAGCAGGCCGAACTGAAAGCCTGGATGGAAGGATGGGGACTCTGCCTGGCAGAATTCAACTACCTGAAGACTGCAGAGCCGGTGAAAAACAGCCTGATAGACCTGCACCTGATCACCGACGAGGATATCAGGAACGATACCTCCTATGCTGTTATGATCAAACCCGGTAGCCGGAACGCACATCTTCTGAGAAAGAAAGAATAGGTTATGGAACAGGCATCGGGAGGGGAAAATCCCCTGGTATTCTTCGTAACCGATCTGCACGGCAGGATTTCCCGCTATACCTTACTGGAAGAACAGATCATAAGGGAAAAACCCGGTCTGCTGCTCTTCGGAGGCGATCTCCTGCCGCACTTCCGCGGACCCGATAATCCCGAAATGTTTGTGGGTGGTTTTCTTACATCCATGTTTCTTCGCCTGAAACACCGGCTTAAAAAGGATTATCCCAGGGTAATGATGATCCTGGGAAACGATGACCCGGCCTGTGTGGTCCCGGATATACTGAAAGGGGAGGAAACAGGATTGTGGACCTATATGCATGGCCGGACGATCAAACTGGCAGGTTACAGTTTTTACGGTTATTCCTTTATTCCGCCCACTCCGTTCCTTTTTAAAGACTGGGAAAAATATGATGTTTCCAGGTACACCGATCCGGGATGCATTCCTCCCGATTGCGGAAAACGGTCGATAGTACCCGATTACGATCCTGCCTGGGCCAATATGGCAGAAGACCTGAACACCTGGCCGGGAGATGCCGATCTGTCGCGTTCGGTTTTTCTTTTTCACAGCCCTCCGTACCGGACAGGCCTCGACCGGGCGGCGCTCGACGGGCAGACCGTGGATCATGTTCCCCTGGATGTACACATCGGATCCATTGCCGTATACCGTTTTATTATGAACCGCCAGCCCTTTCTTACCCTCCACGGCCATGTGCATGAATCGACCCGCCTTACGGGAACCTGGATGGAAAAACTGGGCCGTACCGTGGCCATCCAGGGAGCCGGCGATACCGATAAGCTGGTTCTTATCCGGTTTTACCTGGAATACCCCGAACAGGCCGTCCGACTCGAACTGTGAAAAGACAACCGACCCGGGAAACTTCCTGAGCCCCCGACTCCCCAGCTCCACGTTCAGCCTACATCATCATTATCCCTCTGCTTCGGGCGTCGCTGATTGTCTCCGGGGTCCAGAATCCTACCTGCACTTCGCCGATATGCCGCTTTCTGAGCATGAACATGCACAACCTCGACTGGCCGATCCCTCCGCCCATACTCTGGGGGAGCTGCCCTTCCAGTAACATCCGGTGAAAGGGAAGATTTTTCCTTTCCATGCAACCTCTCACGGCCAGCTGCCTCAGCAGGCTGGCGGGATCTACCCGTATCCCCATGGAGGATATTTCGAAAGCCCTTTCCAGAACCGGATTCCACAGGATAATGTCCCCGTTCAGCCCGGTGGTCCCTTCTTCATTTTCGGTGATCCAGTCGTCATAATCAGGGGCCCTGCCGTCGTGCAGGGTGCCGTCGGATAGTTCAGTACCTATCCCGATAATGAACAGCGCCCCGTATTGCCTGGCGGCTTCGGTTTCCCGCATCCCGGGCGATAGCCCGGGATACCGCCGGCGCAGCTCCTCTGCATGAAGAAAGGTGATGTCTTCGGGCAGGATGGGTTCCGTTTCCGGGAAACGGCCGGCCACCGTTTTCTCGGTGTGCCTGATCACCCGGTAGATCTTTTCCACGGCGGCCCGAAGGGTTTTCAGGCTGCGTTCTTCCGGGGTAATGTGTTTTTCCCAGTCCCACTGATCCACATATACCGAATGCAGGGGACCGGTTTCTTCGTCGGGCCTGAGCGCCCGCATGTCGGTAAGTATGCCCCTGCCTGCTTCAATTTCCAGTTCCTTCAGCCGCAACCTTTTCCACTTGGCCAGCGATTGCACCACTTCGGCCTGCTGTCCGTTAAACATCCGGAGAGGAAACCGTACCGGCCTTTCCACCCCGTTCAGGTTATCGTTCAATCCCGAATCATGGGACACGATTAGGGGTGAGGATATGGGAATCAGGTCGAGTTCCCTGGCCAGTTCACGGGAAAAAGTTTCTTTCACCAGGCGTATGCCTGCTTCGGTTCGGATGATCTCATTTGCTTTCATTCGCTTGCATTTTTATACTAGTTAGGAAAAGATGGCAGGTGAAAAAAAATGCCCGCCGGGAATGGCGGGCATGGAACAGATTCATGGCATCCGCCGGGAGGAGGTGCTTTATTGTTATTGTTATTATTTATCAGGATCCGCTGCATGTTCTTTCTTTTAAAATATAAAAAAAAACCTTCCGTTTCGGGAAGGCTGTATGGTTTTTCCAGTGTTGATCCGGTATTAACCGTACAATAGCCTTCCCGCCTCAATACAATTATTATTATTGTTGCTGAGATTAAGGAAGAGGCCGTTGTACAGGCAAATGCTCATGATCATGTTTTACAGCATAAAAGTAGAATGTCCGGTTGACATTTGCAAGAAAATGCCCGGGAAATTGCATCCTTTCATTCAGAATTTTTC
Organism: Bacteroidota bacterium; assembly: GCA_011049175.1. Lineage (GTDB taxonomy): Bacteria > Bacteroidota > Bacteroidia > Bacteroidales > VadinHA17 > HyVt-105. The sequence continues at coordinate 16,746 of DSCJ01000090.1, forward strand.
TCAGTGGCAGGCTTTGCTGCTATGAAATACCCCTGTGAGGTCTTGTTCTTTTGATCATCCTGCTATATTTGCCATTTGTTGTTAAACGCAGAATTTTTTTCCATGAAAAAACGGATTGTTTATGCTCTTCTGGCCGTTGTGCTTACGGCCTGTTCTGTTTATGCCCAGCTGCCGGCAACCCATGAGTTGTATCCGGGTTCGTGCACCAGTATCATGGCAGGGAAAAAAGCCACCACCGACGGTTCGGTGATCACGGCCCATGCCTGCGACGGGAACTACCGCACCTGGCTGAATGTGGTTCCTGCCGCGGATTTTCCTGAAGACACGGTTCATCATGTGTACTGGGGAAGATTACATACCGAAACCGTGTGGGATACCCGGAACCTGGAAAAGAAGGGGGAGATACCTCAGGTGCGGCATACCTACGCTTACCTGAATACGGCCTATCCCTGCCTGAATGAAAAGCAGGTGGCCATTGGCGAGACCACCATTTACGGCCGCAGGGAATTGAGGAATGAGAAAGGCCTCTTCCTGATCGAGAACCTTCAGGAAATAGCTCTTCAGCGTTGCTCCACGGCCCGCCAGGCGGTGGAAACCATGGGCAGGCTGGCCGAAGAATACGGCTACGGCGATTATGCCGAATGCCTTACCGTGGCCGATCCGAAGGAAGTATGGCATTTTGAGATCTCCGGCGCCGGGGAGAAGGAAATCGGGGCTCTCTGGGCTGCCGTCCGTATACCCGACGACCACGTGGGGGTTTCGGCCAATATTTCCCGGATTGCAGAGATCGATTTTGACGATCCGGATAATTTCCTGTACAGCAAAGACCTGAAGAAAAAATCGAAAAAACTGGGATACTGGGACGGGGAGGAACCCTTTAAATTCTATCAGGTGATATCGGGCAGGAAGCCCTTTTCCATCCGGGAGTATTATGTGCTCAGCACCCTGGCCCCTTCGCTGAAACTGGATTATGAAGCCGACGAGCTCCCTTTTTCCGTGAAACCCGATAATAAAGTATCGGTGAGGGATGTGATGAAATACTACCGGAATACCTATGAGGGCACGCAGTGGGATATGACACGGAACCTGCTGGTGGAAAAGGTCACCAAAGACGAAGAAGGAAACGAGGTGCGAGATACGGTGCTCAGCCCCGTGGCCAACCCGTGGATGAGCCGCGACCTGATCACACTTTTCAATACCCTGAAACCGGAAACGGTGGAAAGGCACCGGGCCATTGCCATGTCGTGGTGCAGCTATACCCATGTGACCCAGTGCCGCGACTGGCTTCCCGATGCCGTGGGTGCCGTGGCCTGGTTTGCTTTCGACAATCCTGCACAAAGTCCGAGAATACCCATTTTTTCTGGCACCCTCTCCCTGCCTGCCCCGTTTGACATCTGTGGCCAGCACCGCTACCGCACCGATGCCGCCCTGTGGTCGTACCGCGTGGCCAACCGCCTGAGCACCGTTCGGTGGCAGGAAACCAGGGAAATGATCGAACAGGGTATCGCCGAATACGAGGATAAAGCCTTTTTCGAACTGCCCCGGTTGGAAGAAAAAGTGGTGCAACTGGTGGAAGACGGAAAGAATGAGGAAGCCAGGGAACTGGTGACACGTTACACCCGAGATTTTGCCTTTGCTACCATGAAAAGGTGGGAAGTGACAGGCCAGGACCTCTGGCATCGTTTCGGAACGGGATTCTGAGAGGATCCTGACACTCCGGCTTTTCTGAAATCCAGGCCGGAGAAATGCCCTTTATTGGTTTTATCCTGCCCCGGCTGGTATAGCCAAATCAGGGAGGTGTGTGGGGTGTCCAACTGCCAGTGTTCCGTTTTTTCGGCTTTCTGAAGGAATACATCCCATTCATAGACCGGTTCTATATTGCAGGATCAGCCGGATGAAATGATGGAAATTTCCCGAATGTTTTATATATTTATTGGTAATCTTTTCAGTATGAAAAATTTGTTTCGGTTTTTTCCTCTCTTTTTCCTTGTTTTATTCCTGGCCCTGTTCCTGATTACCGGCTTTACCACGGGATTGGCCGACCTGAGCCGGGAACTGAAGGGCCAGTATGACTACAAGGACTTTGAATCGGCTGCAAAATGCCGGTCGTGCCACGGTGGACTGTACGAGCAATGGTCGCAGGCCATGATGTCGCAGGCTTTCACACACCACTGGGACGAGATCGAATACTTCGACCTGGCGGTGGCCCATGCCGAAAAGGACCCTTCCCTGGCCGAGGCAGTGGACGGCTGCAACGGCTGCCATACGCCCATGGCTTACCTGGCGGGCGACCTGCCCCCGGCCCGGCCGGAAGAAAATACCATGGCCAACGAATCGGTCTCATGCGAGGCATGCCACCTCATACAGGGTACTACAACCGATCCGCCTTTTAACTACAGTTACATGATGGAGCCGGGGAACACCAAATACAGCTCCCGTGGAAAGGGAAACGATTCGCCCGCACATCGCATTGTATCCAGCGAATTCTTCCGTACAACCGAATTCTGCGGCACCTGCCACAACGAAAAAAGCCCGTTCGGTGTGTGGGTGAAAAGTACCCAGATAGAATGGAAGGAGGGTCCCTATGCCGAAGAAGGTGTGCGCTGCCAGGACTGTCACATGCCGGAGGCCCCTTATCAAACGGCCATGATGGGCAAAACATACAACGACGCCCGCCTGCACCTTTTCCACGGGGCCCATGATCCAGGTAAGGTGAGGGGAACGGTGGAGCTGAGGATCCAGCCCGATATCCGCCTGGCCGAACCGGGAGAAACAGTGGTGTTCACGGTGGCCCTGTTTAACCAGAAAACCGGCCACAAATTCCCCACCGGTTCGGTAGAAGACCGGATTCTGTGGCTGCAGGTGGAAGCCACCGATGCTTCCGGGAAAACATGGATCCTGCCGGTGGATAAAAAAGGGTTTGAAGGCGAGGAATATACCATTGCCGGCGAGGAGCTGGCTTACCAGGATATGGGGATTCCACTGGGGATAGAGAATTTCGAAGGAGTGCAGCGCGACGGCATCCCGGCCGGAAACCGTATATTCCGCATGCCCTATTTCGACCCCGAAGGCCGGATGACCATCATGCAGTGGAATACCGCCTCGCTGGGCGTGGATTACCGCATCGGCCCCCGGGAGACCCGGATGGAAACGTATACTTTCCGGCTTCCCTTCGAAACGGCTCCCGGGATCATGAAAGTCAGAGCCATACTGAATTACCAGTTACTGGTAAAACCCGTGGCCGGTTTTCTGAACGTGCCGGAAGATGAGTCGGAGATCAAAACGGTGAACGAGCATGTTACCAGCCTGGAAATCCTTCCCTGAGGGGTGGTTACAGGAAGGGGAAAAATGGGAATTGTTCTGTTTATTGTTGAAAATTATTGAGTTATGAAAAAACCGTTTGTTCCGTTTGCCTGGCTGGCAGTGAGCCTGCTGCTTTTTGGGCTGCCGGTGGAAAAGGCTTCAGCCATACCGGCCTTTGCCCGGAAATACCAGATCAGTTGCCAGGTGTGCCATTCTCCGGCCAGCCCCCGCCTGAAAGCTTTCGGCGATGATTTTGCGGGAGCGGGCTTCCGGATGACCGAATACCAGGCACCCAGGTATTTCATTCCTTCGGGTGACGAAAAGCTCAGCCTGATCAGGGATTTTCCCATTGCCGTCCGGCTCGACGGACACATTTCGTACAACAATGCCGGAGCCGGTTCTTCCGATTTCGGTGTTCCCTTTGCCCTGAAGTTGATGTCGGGTGGAGAACTGTCCGAGAAACTTTCGTATTATTTTTATTTCTATCTGAATGAACGGGGCGAAGTGGCCGGGGTGGAAGACGCCTTCCTGATGTTTCACGACCTGTTCGGAACAGGGGTGAACCTGTACCTGGGCCAGTTCCAGGTGTCCGATCCCCTGTTCAAAAGGGAGCTCCGCCTTACCCTGGAGGATTACCATATCTACACCGTAGCTCCGGGTAATTCGTCCATCGGGTTGAAATACGACCGGGGGATCCTGATCGAATACGGCCTGCCCACCGGTACCGATATCGTGGCCGAGGTAGTCAACGGGAACGGCCTGGTGGGGGCGGGGCCGGGGCATTTGTTCGACAGGGACAAATACAAAAGTGTATTGCTGAGGCTGAACCAGGTGGTGGCCGATGTGCTCAGTTTCGGCTTTTTCGGCTATTTCGGAAAGGAAGAACTGCCCACCGATGCCGTGCCCCTGATCAATACGGCGTGGATTTACGGCCCCGACATGTCGCTCGATCTGGATGAACGCTTCATAATCAATGTGCAGTACGTATGGAGGGCCGATTCCCGGGCCGTGACCGCTACCGGTCCGCTGGTGGTGCAGGAAGATGTTCTGACCCACGGGGGCTTTGCCGAGCTCATTTATGCGCCGATGGGCGACCGCAGCAACTGGTATCTTACCGCTCTGGCCAACTTTGTGGAATCCGACCTGAACATGCTCGATTACCGCTCGGTTACCCTGCATGCCGGATATCTGTTACGCAGGAATATCCGCCTGGCGGGAGAATATACCCGGCATTTCTCTGCACAGAAATACGGAAGGGCCAGCGTGGGGTTTGTGTCGGCATTTTAAGAAGCCGGAATATTACATGCTGTACAATGCCGGATGCGGCAGCACTTCATCCTTCATCCTTCTCAAAACCCGCTCAGCTTCATTGTCACCGTGGGGATCAGGAGCAGGAATCCCAGTGTCATCAGGATCAGGATAAAGGGGGCTGCCCATTTCACCCATTTTTCATAGGGAATGCGGGCAACGCCCAGCACCCCGATCAGCACGCCCGAGGTGGGGGTGATCATGTTGGTGAATCCGTCGCCGAACTGGAAAGCCATGACAGTAGCCTGCCGTGAAATACCGATCAGGTCGGAAAACGGGGCCATGATAGGCATGGTGAGGGCTGCTTTGGCCGAGCCCGAGGGTATAATGACGTTGATCACCGTTTGAATGAGGTACATCACCGATACCGAGGCTACCTTTCCGAAATTTCCCATACCCCGCGACAGTCCGTGCAAAATGGTATCCACCACCTGCCCGTCTTCCAGAATCACAATGATCCCCCCGGCCAGTCCCACGATCAGCGCTGCCGACAGGATATCCTTCACCCCGTCGAGGAAGAGCCGGGTGATGTCGTTGGGCGATTGCCCCAGGGCTATGCCCGAGAACAGGCCCATGGCAAAGAACAGGGTGGCGATCTCCATGATGTACCAGCCGTATCCCATCACGCCCACGATGAGGAACAGTATGGTATAGGCCAGCAGGTTCAGAATGAAGAAATGCACCGATTTGCGAAGGCTCAGGAAAGCGGTAACGGCAAACAGACCCGTGCAAACGGGTATGACGGGGAAAGTGAGGGCGGTGCCACTGCCCGAGGCCGGATCGCCAATGGTCAGGGTGCTTACGGGGAAGGAAACCGAAAAAGCCACCAGACCCGCCAGGATCAGTCCGTAAGCGAACCAGGCCGATACCGGGGTGTAATACCGGATGTTTTCTACCTGAGCATTTCCCTTCTCCCTCCAGTAGGCATCGGTTTTATAAACGGGTGACCGGGAAGGGTTCTTTTTGACCTTCCTCGCGTAGCGCAGCACGAACCAGATACCTGCCGCATTGATCACCACCCAGCAGAACAGGCGGTATTCAATGCCCGAGAACAGGGGCAGGTCCGCCAGCCCCTGGGCGATACCGATGGTAAAGGGATTCAGGATGGCTCCGGCAAAACCCAGACCGGCAGCTACAAAGCAGAGGGATACTCCTACAATGGAGTCGTATCCCATGGAGATGGCCAGGGGTACCATGATGATCACAAAGGCAATGGTTTCTTCGCTCATGCCGAAAACTGCCCCGAAAACACTGAAAAGCAGCATAATGAGGGTGATGATGATGTTTTCCACCCCGAAGATCCGGAAAAAACGCAGGTGTTCCAGCCGGCGGGTGAATTTCAGAAAGGCAAAGATCCCCACATCAATGGCTTTGCTGTGGTTCATGATCCAGAAAGCCCCGCCGATCATCAGGATGAACACGATGATGCCGGCCTGGCGCACGAACCCCTTGAATAGCGCGGAAAAAATTTGCCAGGTCTGGGGCTGGCTGTCGACCGGCCGGTACACCATTTCCGTGCTTTCTTCCCCGTTCACTGTTACGGTTTGCTCCGTGTACTCCCCTCCGGGGAGGATCCAGGTGAGTACGGCGGCGGCAATGATGATATAGAAAACAATGACGTAGGTATGCGGGATCTTCTTGCCTCGGAACATAAACAAACGATTTTGTTTCGGGAGCAAACATAGTGAAAATTTGTTTAGGGGCTCAGGAATTGAGTGGTTCAGGGGTGGTGTTGTGTGGGTGAGTGGGAGAGCCGGAATCCCTGATTTGGAAAAAACCCGCGGTATCACGACCACGGAATTTTTCGGGACATGCGGTATAAATTATGAAACTTTTTATATATATCAAAAATTAATTGATAATAATAAAAATCCATTACATTGACAGCAAGTTGATCACAGAGCATATAACTACGTAGACAACTGGCTTTGTTATGACATAATCAGCAATTATTTGTATATTTGAAAAAAATGCTGTTATGGAATTGTCAGAAATTAAACAGGCTATTGAAAAACTCAGTGAAGAGGAGCG
>DSCJ01000101.1 GCA_011049175.1 Bacteroidota bacterium
ATTTAATTTCCGTATTTTTACTCATGTTGTTGTTTGTTTCCGCAAAAAACAAATCTACAACATGAAGGGGAAACCTCTGGGGAGTACCCTTCTCTTTATTTTTTTAGTCGGACACTACTGTTTCAATAACATAAATTTTTCAAAATATAGGTTTTTGCAGTTGATAAATGATTGATAAAATTTATTGATTTTGAGTAGCCCATTTGGAATCATCATGGGAATAATCCTTGCCCGTCCTTAATTTCCCCAAAAAACTCAGGCAACATGCAAACAATCCGGCTCATGGTTTGTTTAGCTATTGTATGAGAACATGGTCTGCCATATTGTTGTTGCTGATAATGCCCCTGAGCCAGCTTGGCCTGGGTGTGGGAACGCATTACTGTGGAGGAGAGGCGGTTTCGAGCCGTATCATGTGGGGTGGGAACCTGCCGGATTGCGGCATGGAAACCGGCGGGGAGACCTGCCGCCTGCCCCATGAATCCGGCGTGAGCTTCACTGATGTGCCCTGCTGTGATGACCGTATGGAAACACCGCCAGGCACCGGTGAGTATATTCCGGAGGCTGCTTCTCAGTTTGTGAATCCTGGTTTGGCCCCGGGCAATGGCTTTCCACTGGCTTACCCCGGTATTCCTGAAACACCGTCACTTCCTCTGCACACAGGCCGTTCACCTCCCACTGTAAAAAAGAACCTGCAGATTTATTTACAAACGTTCCTTATCTGAATGATCAGTGATACCATGCAGCCGTTCTGCTGAATGCCGGGCGGCTGGTGGCGTTTATTTCATTGGATCGTTTCATTCATATTCATAACAACACATGCTGAACAAAATCATACGGTTCTTTCTGGAGAACAAACTGGTTACCGTACTGCTCCTTGCCGGCTTTGTTGGATGGGGCATAGTAACGGCTCCCTTCGGCTGGAAGCTGGGTGGCCTCCCGTCCGATCCGGTTCCGGTGGATGCCATTCCCGATATAGGTGAAAACCAGCAGATCGTATTTACCGAATGGCCGGGACGCTCACCGCAGGATATTGATGACCAGATCACCTATCCGCTTACCACCTATCTGCTGGGAATTCCGGGAGTAAAATCTGTACGAAGCACTTCCGTCTTCGGTTTTTCTAGCATCTATATCATTTTCGACGAAAAGACAGAGTTCTACTGGTCGCGTTCCCGGATCCTGGAAAAACTGAATTCGCTTCCTTCCGGTTCACTGCCCGATGGGGTTCAGCCCGCCCTCGGGCCCGATGCCACAGCCCTGGGTCAGGTGTTCTGGTATACCCTGGAAGGACGTGATGAAAACGGAAATCCCGTTGGTGGCTGGGACCTTCATGAGATACGTGCCGTGCAGGATTTTTATGTGAAGTACGGGCTAAATGCTGCGGAAGGGGTTTCGGAAGTGGCTTCTGTGGGGGGTTTTGTTCGGGAATACCAGGTGGATGTGAATCCCGACGCTCTGAAAGCCTATGATATTCCCCTTCAGAATGTCGTGTCGGCGGTGAAAAAGTCGAATCGGGACGCGGGCGCCGGAACGGTGGAGATTAACCTTGCGGAATACCTGGTGAGGGGGCTGGGGTATATTAAAAACACCGAAGACATTGAAAAAGCGGTGGTTGCCATTCGTAATAACGTGCCGGTCCATATAGAGGATATAGCAGTAGTTACCCTGGGGCCGTCCACCCGCCGGGGAATTCTGGATAAGGATGGTGCCGAAGTGGTGGGAGGTGTGGTGGTGGCACGCTACGGCGCCAATCCCCTGCAGGTTATCAACAATGTGAAAGAGAAAATTGAAGAAATCTCACCCGGCCTGCCTGCCAGAACGTTGTCCAACGGGGTGGAGAGTAAACTTACGATTGTACCGTTCTACGACCGTACCCGGTTGATCCGGGAAACCCTGGGAACACTGGAAGAAGCCCTGTCGCTGCAGATACTTATCACCATACTGGTGATCATTGTGATGATATATCACCTGAGGGCTTCGGTGCTCATTTCCGGCCTGCTGCCTGTTTCTATCCTGATGGTTTTCGTGGCCATGCGTTATACCGGGGTGGATGCCAATATTGTTGCCCTTTCGGGAATCGCCATCGCTATTGGCACCATGGTTGACCTGGGGATCATTCTTTCCGAAAACATTGTAAAACATATAAAAGAAGCCCTGCCGGACCAGAAATTATTGGAAACAGTTTTTCAGGGCGCTTCAGAAGTGGCTACTGCCATCCTTACGGCGGTTTCCACTACCATTGTGAGTTTCATTCCTGTCTTTACCCTGCAGGCTGCCGAAGGAAAGCTGTTCGGCCCACTGGCTTTTACGAAAACATTTGCTCTGGTGGCTGCTCTCATGGTGACGCTTTTAATACTGCCCGCCTTTGCCCACTGGCTTTTCGGGGCAAAGATCAGGAACCGGGTTACCGGCATCCTGATCAACAGCGGCCTGGTAGCGGCCGGAGTATTATCGATGGTTTTCGGCCAGTACTGGGGAGGGGTTTTGCTGGTTCTGTTCGGAACGGCAGGAATACTGAAGATCCGGTTCCTGAAGGAAGGAAAAACACAACGGACCCTGTGGGAACGCTTGCTTGACCAGTCGGAATTATTCATTGCCGGGCTGGGCGTTATCTATTTGCTGGCCGCTTACTGGATGCCGCTGGGCGCCGGGAAAAGCCTGCTTCTCAATCTTTTGTTTGTTGGGCTGATGCTGGGTTCGATTCTGGGGTTTTTCCGGTTACTGGAATATTATTACCGGCCGGTGCTGGCATGGTGCCTGAACCACAAGGCAGTGTTTCTGTCGGTACCGGCTTTTCTTATCGTATGGGGCCTGGTTATCTGGCTTGGTTTCAGTAAGGTGTTCGGTTTTTCAGCCAAAGGATTCGACCGGGTGGGCTGGAATATCCGGACTACCGGATTGTGGTCGGGACTGTCCCATACCTTTCCGGGAACCGGGAAGGAATTCATGCCCTCGCTCGACGAAGGGAGTTTTCTGCTGATGCCTACCTCCATGCCCCATTCTGGAATGGAATACAACCGCGATGTGCTGGCACAGCTTGATATGCGGGTAGCCGCTATTCCCGAAGTGGATATTGTGGTGGGAAAGATGGGAAGGGTGGAGTCGGCCCTTGATCCTGCACCCATTTCCATGTTCGAGAATGTGATCAACTACAAACCTGAATTCATGCTGGATGAACGCGGCCACCGCCTGAGGTTCGAAACCGATGGGAACGGCCGGTTTATTTTAAGAACAGGAGATACATTGACCCATGCAGAAGCCCTTGAACGGAGCGTGACACGCGAACAGCTCATCCCGCATCCCCGGGGCAATTATTTCCGCAACTGGAGGACGCAAATTCAATCGCCTGACGATATTTGGGACGAAATAGTGAGGGTAACCCGTATTCCCGGGGTCACCTCGGCTCCCAGGCTGCAACCCATTGAAACACGGCTGGTGATGCTGCAGACCGGCATGCGGGCTCCGATGGGTATCAAGGTATTCGGTCCCGACCTGCCCACGATTGAAAATTTCGGAATGAAGCTGGGTGAGATACTCAAAGAAGTTCCATCGGTAAAGACAGATGCCGTTTTTGCCGACCGTGTGGTTGGAAAACCTTATATCCACCTGAACATCGACCGGGAAGAGATTGCCAGATACGGCCTGCATGTGGAAGACGTTCAGCAGATTATTGAAACGGCCATCGGAGGCATGAAAATTACCTCCACTGTTGAAGGCCGTGAGCGTTTCCCCGTAAGGGTGCGCTACCCGCGTGAGTTGCGTGAAAACCCGGAAATGTTGAACAGGATCCTGATTCCTGCACCCACCGGGGCACAGGTCCCTCTCGGGCAGTTGGTGGATTTGGAATATGTGCGCGGACCCCAGGCCATCAAAAGCGAAGAAACCTTCCCTGTGGGTTATGTGCTTTTCGATAAAAGGGACGGAACTGCCGAAGTGAATGTGGTAAACGACGCACGGGAAACCATCCGGGCCCGGATCAACGCGGGTGAGCTGGCGGTTCCTGAAGGGGTAAGTTATAAATTCTCAGGAAGCTACGAGAACCAGGTACGGGCCGGGAAACGCCTATCGGTTGTCATTCCCCTGGTGCTGGTCATCGTTTTTCTGATCCTGTATTTTCAGTTCCGCTCGGTAACTACTTCCCTGATGATCTTTACCGGTATTGCTATGGCTTTCAGCGGGGGATTCCTGATGATCTGGCTTTACGGTCAGAGCTGGTTTGCCGACTTCTCTCTGTTCGGAACCAACCTGCGCGATCTTTTTATGATGCATCCGGTGAACCTGAGTGTTGCCGTATGGGTGGGTTTTATCGCCCTTTTCGGTCTGGCTACCGACGATGGGGTTTTGATGGGAACATACCTGGATCAGAGTTTTGCACGCTACCGGACACGCAACCGGCAGGAGGTACGTGCGGCGGTGGTACAGGCCGGACTCAGAAGGATCAGGCCGGCGGTAATGACCTCTGCCACTACCATTATCGCGCTGTTGCCTATACTTACATCCACCGGACGGGGCGCTGATATTATGATCCCCATGGCCATACCGGCATTCGGAGGTATGCTGGTGGCGGCCGTCACCTATTTTATTGTTCCTGTTCTGTACTCGTGGAGAGAAGAACACAAACTCAAAAACAGGTCCACATGAAAAGAACGAACCTTATTTTGATATTTATGATGGTGGTTACCGGCAGAGGTTATTCCCAGACCCTGGATGAATATTTCCGGAGCGCCGCAGAGAAAAACCCAGGCCTCCGGGCTGCCTACAGCCGGTTTGAGGCAGCCCTGCAGCAGGTGCCGCAGGCCGGGGCATTACCCGACCCGGTGGTTTCATTCGGATATTTCATATCACCGGCAGAAACGCGGCTGGGGCCGCAGAGGGCGAAATTTTCACTTACCCAGATGTTTCCGTGGTTCGGAACGCTGAAAGCCTGTGGTGAAGTGGCTGCCCTCCAGGCTGAAGCCCGCTACCAGGAATTTCTGAATGCGCGGGATCGGCTTTATTATCAAGTAGCTTCGGCTTATTATCCATTGGTTGAGATAAACCGGTGGAAAGCCCTTGAGCAGGAAAATATCCGGATTCTCCGTTCGTATAAAAATCTGGCTGTTATGAAACTGGAGAATGATGCCGTACCTGTGACCGATGTGCTGCGGGTGGACCTGATGCTGAACGAGGCCAATACCCGCCTGCACATTCTGAACGACAGAGAAAAACCGCTGCTGGTAACCTTCAACAACCTCCTGGGCCGGGAGTCATCCGAACCGGTGGAGGTGGCTGATTCGCTCAGGGCGGAAAGCCTGCCGGTTTATACAGGGAAAGACAGCCTGCTGCAAAGGAATCCGGTACTGGCGGGCCTGGATATGAATATTCGGGCACAGCGGGCAGGCAGGGAAGTGGCTCGGAAAAAAGGGTTGCCCGGCATGGGGGTTGGATTGGATTATGTGGTGGTGGGTCAGCCTGCCGGAATGTCATCTGCTGAAAACGGCAGGGATGTGGTGATGCCTATGATCTCGGTAAGCATACCCCTGTTCAGGAAAAAATACCGGGCGGCACAACGGGAAGCCCGGCTGCTGGAGGAAAGTTTTACCCGGCAGAAAGAGAATACGTTCAGGGAGCTCTCATCGGAATACGAACAGGCCCTGTTTGACCTGATACAGCAGTTTCGGCTTGTGCAACTTTATGAGGAACAGATCAAAACCACCCGGCAGTCCCTGTCATTGCTACTGGCCGCTTACAGAAATTCGGGCAAAGAGTTCGAAGAAGTGCTGCGAATGCAGCAGAAGCTGCTTCAGTATGAGAAAAGCCTGATATCCGCCCTGTCGGCATTTCATATCGCTCAGGCCAAAATCGATTATTTAACATCAGAAACACCCCTTTCCCATGAAAACGAATAGAATAATGTTAGTTACAGGCCTGGTTGCCCTGGCAGTTGGATTTACTGCCGGCCGGCTTATTTTTGGCGGGCCATCGGGAAAAACCGGCGAAGAAAAAGTGGCGGTACAGGAAGAAACAGGTCTTTATACTACCTGGACCTGCTCCATGCACCCACAGATAAGGCAGAGCGAACCCGGTGACTGCCCCATCTGCGGGATGGAGCTGATCCCATTGGATGAAGCAGACCATGAGGAAACAGACCCGGCAGCAATTCACTTGTCGGAAACAGCCATACAGCTGGGCAATGTGCGGACCGCTTCTGTGGAGAAAACAGAAGCCTTTAAAACGGTGCGCTTATATGGCATGATTGATACGGACGAACGCCTGGTTTATACCCAGCCGGCGCATATCCCGGGCCGGATCGAGAAATTGATGGTAAGCTTTACCGGCGAGTATGTCAGAAAAGGTCAGCTATTGGCCAGGGTTTACGCGCCCGACCTGGTAACTGCCCAGCAGGAGCTTTTCGAGGCAGAAAATGTGAAGGATACACAGCCCGGCTTACTGGCCGCAGCAATAGAAAAGCTGAGAAGCTGGAAAATCCCGGAAAGCCTGATCGAACAGACCCTGCGATCAGGCAAACCGCAGAGGGAGTTTGATATACCTGCCGACCGGTCAGGGTTCGTCATGGAACGCCGGGTGAAGGAAGGCGATTATGTGGGCAGGGGACAAGCCATGTATACCCTGGCCGACCTTTCCCGTGTGTGGGTATTGTTCGATGTATATGAACAGGACCTGATATGGATACATCCCGGTAACCTGGTGAATTTTACCGTGCAATCGATGCCCGGGGAATCCTTTCAGGGAAAGATTTCCTACGTTGATCCCGTAATTGATCCGAAAACCCGGGTAGCCCGGGCCCGGGCAGTGGTGATAAACGATGGTTTGAAACTGAAACCGGGAATGTTCGTCACGGGCCGTGTGGATGCCCGGCTGGAGGAAAAGTCCGGACTTATTTCCGTTCCGGTGTCTGCAGTGATGTGGACAGGGAAACGGTCGCTGGTATATGTCAGAACCGGTTCTGCGAACGGCGCTCGCTTTGCCATGCGTGAAGTGGTGCTGGGGCCCATGCTGGATGACCGGTATATCATAGAGAGCGGGTTGCAGGAAGGGGAAGAGGTTGCCGTGAGCGGCACCTTCAGCATCGATGCAGCAGCACAGCTTTCGGGCAAACCAAGTATGATGTTGCATCCGGAAGCAAAAACAATGGAAGTTCCTCAGTCTTTCCGCCGGCAGATCACCTCTGCTGCACAGGTCTATTTTGATGTAAAAAACGCTCTGGTGAATGACCTGCCTGGCGATGCCCGCCAGGCCGCCGGAAAGCTGGCCGGTTTGCTCGGGGAAGTGGGAACGGAACAGATGGAACCCGCCGCCCGCCGATCATGGATGGAGATTTACGAAAACCTGTCGGGCGCCGCACGCCTGTTAGCAGCAACGGATGAAATCGGTGAACAGCGCCGGCATTTTAACATGCTTTCCGAATATATACTGGAAATGACCGAACGGTTCGGGCTGGAAACCGATACGGTTTACAGGCTGTACTGTCCCATGGCCTTTGACAATACCGGGGCCTACTGGTTGAGCGAATCGGACGAGGTGCTCAATCCTTACTTCGGGGAAATCATGCTTCGCTGTGGAGAAGTGAAAGAAACATACTTCAGGGATATCCCGGTGCCTGAAAAAGAACATGAGCCGGAGGCGCAACCCGCAACCGGGCATAATCATTAATAGAAACTCAACTTTCAATCAGTAATATTCATTCAGTATTCACCATAAAAACTTAAAAAAGATGAAAACAAGAACCATTTTTTTGACCGTTTTTTTCCTGAGCGGTGCATCGGCACTTTTTGCCCAGGAAAGAAAAGAAAAATTTGAAGTGAAAGGAAACTGCGGGATGTGTGAAACCCGCATTGAAAAAGCGGCCGGATCGGTAGAAGGTGTTCGTTCTGCCGACTGGAGCCAGGAATCCAAAATGCTGGAATTGACGTTTGATCCTGCAAAGGCCAGCCTGGATGACATTCAGAAAAAGATAGCTTCGGTGGGGCATGATACCCCTCTGCACAGGGCAAAAGACGAGGTGTATAACAATCTGCCGGCATGCTGTAAATACGAACGTGCCATCCCTGAGAAAAAAAGCGGGGAAAAGTAATTTCCTGACCAGTGATTGTATGAGAAAAGGTCGTTTCATGGGGACGGCCTTTTTATTTATACAGGACACTCCGGATTTGGGAATCCGGGTTCTGTTGTAATCAGAAAATATTTTTATAGATATTTTGATTAACGGTTAGATTGTTTAATTTCGTAACCGATTCGTTCCGATCATATTGTATGAATCGAACGGAAAATTTCTGTTTTCTGAATGTTAAGAGGGGTATAAAGGTCAGTGTAATTTAATAATACCGGTAATGCAGACAGGTTACAACCAGATATTTGTAAAGGCAGCCCTGCTAATGGCGCTGGTAACAGGTGGCGCCATGAACATCCGGGAGCCTTCTTCTGCATACGATACATCTTCCGTGATCCGGGTAGGGGTGTACGAAAACTATCCAAAGGTCTTCCTTAATGAAAAGGGTGAGCCGGATGGAATTTTTGTCGATGTATTGAAACATATTGCGGAAAAGGAAAACCTGAACCTGGAATTTGTGAAGGATGAGTGGAATGGTCTGGTAGCCATGCTGGCAAGGGGAGAGATTGATGTGCTTCCCGATGTGGCCTTTTCTGAAGAACGCGATTCACTTTTCATGCTGGGTACCCTGCCGGTGCTTTCATCATGGGTCGAAGTCTATTCCCTGAAAGAAGCCCCTGTGCATTCCATAACCGGTTTGCAGAGGAAAAAAATCGGGGTGCTGAAAGGATCGGTACAGGAGGAGTATTTGTTACAGGTCGTGCCCCGGAAGTTCCGGCTCGATTATGAGGTGTTTCCTTTCAGCGATTACGAAAGCACGGTAGCAGCCTTAAGAAACAGGGAAGTGGACGTGATGGTGGTCAGCCGTTTTTTTTATTATTCCGACTTGTGCAGTGAGGATATCCTTCCCACCGGAATCATCTTCCGGCCGTCTGACCTGTATTTTGCTTTTCCTCCGGGTGCCGATTCCTCCCTGCTGGAACTGTTCGACCGTAACATCTCAATCCTGAAAAACGATCCCCGCTCTGTGTATTACAGGTCGTTACAGCGCTGGCTGGAAAAAAAATATGAAACAGGTATTCCGAAATATCTGGTCTGGCTGTTTCTGGTTACCGGGGCGGTACTTTTAACGGTATCGGTTTTCGCTGTGCTGCTTCATTTTCAGGTAAAGGCCAGAACCCGAATGTTGCGGCAACGGAATGAGGAGCTGGAGAAGGCCAAACAGAAAGTGGAAGAAAGCAACCGGTTGAAAACGGTTTTTCTGCAGAACATGTCGCATGAGATACGCACCCCCATGAACGGAATACTTGGTTTTCTTGAATTACTGAAGGAATCCGGTCATGACGGAAGGGAGAGGGACAGGTACATTGAGGTAATAAACAAAAGCGGTAAACGCTTGCTGGATACCATTACCAATATCGTTGAAATCTCAAAAATCGAATCAGGCCAGTCCACGCCTCAGCTTAGGGAAGTCGACACAATGGATATGCTACATTATTTTTATCATTTTTTCAAACCTATGGCGGAAGAAAAGCACATTTCGATCGGACTTGCAGGATACATCGAAGGGGAGGAGGCAGTGATCGAAACCGATTATCACCTGCTGGATTGCATCCTCACCAACCTCATACACAATGCCATCAAATTTACCTGCGAAGGAAAAGTGGAATTCGGAAACTACCGGGAAGGAGAAGAGCTGGTGTTCTTTGTAAAAGATACCGGGAAAGGCATACCGGCCGACCGGCTGGAGGCCGTTTTTCATCCTTTTGTACAGGCAGACCTGGACATGACCCGTTCGCATGAAGGATCCGGACTGGGGTTGTCCATCGTGAAGGCGTATGTGGAATTGCTGGGGGGGGGTCTGAAGGTGGAATCTGAGGAAGGGAAAGGCAGTACCTTCCGTTTTACTCTTCCATACAAACCTGCCAAAATGGAAAAAAGCAGGGATGAGAAAATTGAAACAGCCCTTCCGGAGAAGAAAATGACAATTCTGGTAGCCGAGGATGATGACTTCAGCTACCAGTATTTCGAATCCATTCTGAACCATCCCGGTTACCGTTTGATCAGGACCACCAACGGGAAAGAGACGGTAAAAGCCGTCAGGGAAAACCCCGATATTTCCCTTGTACTAATGGACATCAAAATGCCCCTTCTCAACGGGCTGGATGCCACCCGGCAGATCAGGCGTTTCAACAAAACTGTCCCCATTATTGCCCAGACAGCTTATGCGCTTTCGGGCGACAGAGAACAAACGCTTGAAGCGGGATGCAACGATTATCTTCCCAAACCCATCAAAAAGGAAGCCCTGATCCGGATCATTGAAAGGTATGCACGGAAGTGAAAACTACCATCCTGACAATGCCTCCAGCACGTCAGAACCGGAAACCGGAAACCCGAAACCCGAAACCCTGACGCTGGTTTTGCCATGTCAGGAGTAGTCTCACCTCCTCGAAGCCCGGCTGCCTCCTCCGAATAGGATGCCGGCACCCAGTACAAAACCGAAATCATACCAGCCTCCATTGTTATGTACCTCATAAAGGCTGATCTTGTCTGTAAACAGGCTGATCACAAAGGTGACGGGTGAAATGATTCCGTGCCACAATCCCATCAGAAAACCGGCCACCTTCATGTCGGAAGGGGAGGGGATCCCTTTCACGGTGTTGGGCCCGGCCGTGCAGGCTGTTATCAGTAACAGAAGAAGAAAAAGCGATAAAAGAATCAGGTGGTTTTTTTCATGCCGTTATGGTTTATAGAAGTAGCAGGTAATATAAAAAAGCTTTGCCTTACGGCAAGCACAGGCATAAAATTATTCATTTTTTTTATTTATGTAACACTCAGGATAACAAATTTATAGGCATTTTTAATAAAATATGTTTAACAAATAGTATATAATACTTGAACAAATGTAACCGGGTTTCTGTTTCTTTCCCAAACCTTTTAAACTGAAAAGAAAATGAAAACTGGAAAAATCCTTTATGCCATGGTGGCCATAGCGGCTGCCGCTGCACTGATCAGCTTCTCTTCCTGCGAAAAAGAAGAAGAAAGTAAGATGAACGATGATCCCGGCACTCTTGTGGAAGTGGCTTCCTCCAATTCCAATTTTACCACCCTGGTGGCTGCTTTGCAGAAAGCCGGACTGACCGGAGCTCTGGAAGGAACAGGCCCCTTCACGGTGTTTGCCCCTACCAACCAGGCATTCAACCATCTTTTTAATACGCTAGGTGTATCAGGACTGGAGTATCTTAGCCCCGAGGTCCTGACCCCTGTCCTGCTTTACCATGTGGTAAGCGAAAAAGTAATGTCGTCAGATCTGCAGTCTGGTTATGTTTCAACATGGAGCACTGGTCCGGCCAATGCTGCCGTCTCACTCATGGTCGATGCGGAGAACATCCTGCTTAACGGGGATGTTTCCGTCACCGGTGTGGATATGGAAGCGGAGAACGGCGTAATTCATGTGATCGATGAAGTGCTGTTGCCTCCCACTGTGGTGGACCTGGCGATTGACAACAATAACTTCAGTATCCTGGTGGAAGCCGTGGTGAAAGCCGAACTGGCCGGAACCCTCAGCAGCGCCGGACCTTTTACGGTATTTGCACCGACCAATGCCGCTTTTGAAAAGTTATTCAGCAGCCTGGCGATTAACGGAATAGAGGATCTGACAAAAGAACAATTAACTCCCATCCTGCTGTATCATGTTGTGAGCGGTAACGTTCGTTCCGGCAACCTTGCTTCCGGTACGGTGACCACCCTCGGCGGTGACATTACCGTTGAGCTGAGTGCCATGGTCATGATCAACGGCATTGCAGAAGTGGTGGCAGTTGACATACAGGGGATAAACGGGGTGGTACACGTGATTGATGAGGTTTTGCTGCCTCCCGACGCCAGATAAGTCAGCAATTGCTCCAATGAAAAAGACCGGGAATCATCACCGGTCTTTTCTTTAATTCATTGTTCATTCTGCTTCGCGGAGGTTTTTCATTATATTTGTATAACCTGAGAAAAACGTTCCTTCATGAGAAAAAGCCCGGCGGCTCTTGTCTATTACATTTTTCTGCTGATCCTCTCGGTTGGTTATGTGGCGTACCGGATTTCGGTGGTTTCTCCTGACCAGAGCAAATCACATGTCAGAGCCATGGCCGGTGTACTTGATCTGCGCGAACAGGATTTGCGGGAACAGGTTGTTCCTCTGCGGGGGGAATTCGAATTTTACTGGTCGGAATTGCTTGAACCTGCCGACTTTGACACTGGTTCACCGCCCATGACCGGCTACATCGAAGTTCCGGGCCTCTGGAACGGATACGAGGTGAACGGAAGGAAACTGTCGGGTATGGGATATGCCACATTCCGGTTGCTTATTCTGCTTCCTGAAACAGGACATTACCAGGTGAATATTCGGGAACTGGACACGGCATACCGCCTGTGGATCAACAGGTCGGAAACGGGATCAGGTAAGGTGGGTACCGGTCCTGAAAAAATGAAACCCGACTGGACCCGGCAGGAGCTGGCTTTCTTTTCCCGTTCCGATACCCTGGAAATGATCCTTCAGATATCCAATTTCCATCACAGAAAAGGTGGACCGGAAGAACCCATTTATTTCGGTACAGCCGGTGTAATGAAACACAGAAAAGTGGTGTCTGCCACATCGGAAACCTTTGTCCTGGGATTCATGTTGCTGACCGTGATATTTCATCTCGGCCTGTATTTTTTCAGAATGAAAGACCGGTCGAACCTTTATTTTTCCCTCCTCACACTATTGATCAGTGTACGGGTTATGCTGACGGGTGAAAAGATTTTTCTGGACCTGTTTCCGTTTTTTTCATGGGAATGTACCCTCCGAATGGAATACATGACCATTTTTCTTCCTCCGGCCCTGATCCTGCTGTTTTTTCATTCCACTTTTCCGCAGTACGCCAGAAAATGGGCTGAATATGCCCTGCTGGTGGTGACCGGGACTTTTCTTATGGCTTTGTTTCTGCTTCCTCCATACATTTATACTTATATTGCCCTGCTGAACCAGGCATTTATTCTGGCAGCCTTTATCTATATTATCTGGTTTTTACTAAAACCGCTAAAAACAGGGCAAACCTATATTTATCTTCTTTTTGCCGGAGCCATCTTTTTCGGTCTGATCGGAGTGAACGAGTTGCTGTATTACAATAACTGGCTGCATACCGGCTACCTGCTTCCCGTGGGTTTGCTGGCATTCATATTTTCTACTTCGTACGGACTGTCAGGCAAATTTACCAATGCTCTTGATGAGGCGGAAGAACTCAGGAATGAAATGGAAAGATACAGCCACGAACTGGAAGATATTGTCAGTATCCGTACCCGGGTAACCGAGGAACAGAAAAATCAGCTCGAGAAACAAACGGCCGAGCTGAAAACAGCCCTGAATGAGCAAAATAAATTACTGGAATTCAAAGAAATGATGTCGTCTATCCTGGTACACGACATGAAAAATCCGCTGGGCGCCATCATCAGCCTGGAAGAAAATTCTCCGCCTGCGCACATTCTGCTGGCTAAACAGAGTGGCTATCAGCTGCTGAATTTACTGCAGAACCTGATGGAAACCCAGAAGTTCGAGGAAGCCGATTTCAGCCTGCGGATCACAGAAAACAAGCTGAAAGAGCAGGTGGAAAAGGCTTTCGAACAGGTAGCATACCTAGCCCGCATCAAGAAGATCGAACTGATCAATGAGGTTCCGGAAGAACTCACTGTATATGGTGACCGGTATATGCTGGAACGTATCCTGACCAACCTGGTAATGAATGCCGTTAAATTTACTTCGGAGGGAGGGAAGGTTACCGTGTCCGCTTCCCGGGAAAATGCGATGGTGAAGGTGAAGGTGAAAGATACGGGTGTGGGGATCGATCCGAAGTTTCAGCAGAAGATCTTTGAAAAATATACGCACATGACCGATACCTCAAACATCAAATCAACAGGCCTGGGACTCGCTTTCTGCAGGCAGGCGGTGGAGGCCCAGGGAGGTACTATCGGAGTGGAGTCTGAACCGGGCAGGGGAAGCACCTTCTGGTTTACAATTACTGCAAACAAGCCTCGTTCCTGATCCTGAATTTGGAAATAATCTGAAATATTAATGGAAGGGATTTCTGGAAATGTACGGTTCATCGAAGATTTATGAGGAAAAGAATTCATATATTCTTTTGGGGGAAATTATGGTTACCGAATAACTTTTTCCGTATATTTGATTTTAGTTTTAATCAATAATTTAATTTTATGAAAGAAGGTACAGTAAAATTTTTTAACCACTCCAAAGGATACGGATTCATCATCGACAAAGAAGATGAAACGGAATACTTCGTACACGTATCCGGTTTGATTGATCAGATCAAGGAAGGTGACCTGGTTCAATTCGAATTGAAACAGGGTAAAAAAGGTTTGAATGCAGTCAATGTAAAAATTGTCGAGTAGAACATCCTTCAGGTATGAATATGATCTGAAGCTCCGGTTCCCGCCGGAGCTTTTTTATTCCTGTTTTTCCTTGCGGCCGGGAAATTTATCAGGAACGGTGAAATCCGGGACAGTGGATATCCATTGCCCGGTACGTAAGGTATTTTTCTTCATCCAGGGGATAATCCCAGCATCCCTGCCGGTGGAACAGGCTACCTCCGAACCCTTTCTTGAAACGGTACAGACCGTAAAGAGGGTGGGAAGGACTTGCGACAGGAGAAACGCCGAACAGATCGTACTCCCCGCATCCGGCATTTTGCGCCAGCTCAATGGCTTTCCACTGCAGGGCGTAGGTTCCCATTTTGTTCCGGCGGGATGAGGAAGAGGCTCCGTACAGATAGGTAGCTCTGCCGGCCGAAAGGACAAGAAACAAACCGGCCACATATTCCTGACTGTCATGGGCCAGAAGAAAAATCACCCGGGTTCCTTCATCTTTTGCCTGCAGGGCGGTCTCGAAAAAATGAACAGGGTGCGGTGTGATTCCATTCCTGGCGGCGGTTTGCATGTAAAGATCCTGCCATACCGGAAGGTCTTCCGGCCCGGCGTTTCTTACCCTGATACCCCGTCGGCCTGCCAGACGGATATTGTAACGGGTTTTGGGTTTCATGTTTTGTAAAATCTCCTCCCGGTTTTTCTTCAGGTCAAGAAAAAGGGTATGCGAGGGAAGATTGTTGCCGGGAGCTTTCCTCAGTTTGCCATGTTGTGTGTTAAAATTCATGCGCATTTCCCTTACATGATCATCGGGAGGGCCCATCCAGTTGCCGCGGTCGTTGTACCGGTTTTCGTCGCGGGCCCAGGGTGATTCCCAGGGCAGGTCGTATCGTATGCACAGGCATTCCGGTGGAAGAAATTCGCGCAGGGTTTCCGACAGGCTTTCCAGAAAAACACCCTGGTCTTCTTCCGCCGGTTCCAGGCGCGGACCGTAAGGGACATAGGCAATGAAGGAATCGGGGCCGGTTTCCCGGCAAAGGATCAGCAAATCGTTTGGCCCCTGGGATAATCTGTACGAAACCGCCGCCGGCCGGATATCTGTGTCGAAAGCCATGGCTTTCCAGCCCTGCCGTGTTTTTACTTTTGCCCAGTATGGACTTTGCTGTACCAGCCGGCTTCTTCCGACTTTCAGGGGTGATTTGGGACGAAGTGCTACCTGCATGAAACCGTATTTCATATCAGGCGCACAAAGTTAGTCATTTTTGTTCAATCATCCCATTCCAGCACAATGAGTGAAACGGCCTGGCCGGGAAGCTCCAGAGGCAGGGTAAGGGATCCCCTGTTTACGCGGTACCTTACCGGGTTACCAATAACGTGCAAGCGACCTGCCTCTTCCAGGGTATTTACCTGCGAGGCATCGGGGTCCTGAGGAGAACCCATCGCTTTCCATACTTCATAGGCGTTGCTATGGTCCCGGTCAACGCGGTAATGTGTTACCTGTACAGTTCCGGTTTGCAGCCCGGAGGTTTCCAGGTTCACCCATACCGGTTCGCCGAACACATTCAGGTCATGATAATTCCATAACATAACGGTGGCTTTTCCTTCGGAAACGGCTGCAAAAGCGTTTACATCCCGCATTTCTCCCCTGACACTCGAGTCGCGCACGGTGAAACTGTTGTAGGCCAGATCCCCGCTCACTTCCACACGTTGTCCCTCCATCATGCCGAACATTCTGAAGATATTCAGCACCGGTTTGTCCACCCCGTTGGTGGCCAGGTCGCGGTAGCCGTTAAACCAGGGCTGGTTTTCGAACTCAAAGGCCCAGGTGACAATGCCCTGCAGGTTGGTCCCGAAATGATCAGCCAGTTCGTAGATACGGGGAAAAGATGCCGCGGTATAGCTGCTGTACAGGGTACCGTTCCGGTAGGCATTCTCGGGATAATCCTGCATGGAGCAGGCGGCGCAACCTTCGGGGTCGCATTCCCCGATAATCACTGGCAGGTTTTTCAGGGTGGGATAGGAAGCTACAACCTCGAATCCTTTCGATACATTGCGCAGTTGGGTGCCCATGTTCATCAGGATGATGCTGTCGCGTAGCCTGGGACTTCCCTTGGCATGGAAAGCAATAAAATCGAGGGGAGCGCCGGTTTCTCCTGTTACATGGTTCGTGCCGCTTACAATATGATCGAGAAACGCGCGAAGGTATCTTTCGGCAGGTCTCCACGAAGGGCCGGTGGTATGCGGGCCGCCCATAATGGCTGTTGGCAGGGCTCTTTTGACGGCATGGGCGGTGTAATCATACAGTTTGATATATTCTTCCAGGGTCCCCTGCCAGTAACCAATGTTCGGTTCATTCCAGAGTTCCCAGTACCATGTTTCCACTTCTTCTTTTCCGTAACGTTCCACGCAGTGCGTTACCCACTGGTAAACCAGCTCTGCCCATTTCCCGTAATCGTTCGGCGGATAGGCCCACCCGGTATAGATCTCTTCATACGGCGCTCCCGGACGCCAGGAATGCTGATAGGGATCGGGATTCACCGACAGGTCTTTCGGCATGAAACCGATCTCAACCAGGGGTTTCATGCCACGTTCCACGTACGTATCGAAAATGCGGTCGGTAATGGTCCAGTCGTACACCGGATTCCCGTTTTCATCCTCCGTGTACGCATTGGTGGAACCCCACTTCAGCGCGTGGGTCCCTTCACCGGTGTTCAGCAGGTTGTGGGCCCTGACATACACCGGCACCGGACTCAGCCCGGAAATCTCGCTCAGCAGTTTCTTTCCGTCTTTCATGTAGGTATAATTGGGTTCGTCATACCCGAACATGGCCCAGGCATGGTGCATGGGACCGGTTTGGCGGGTCAGATCAACCTGTATGTTCAGTCCGTTTTCCACCGGATCGGGAGGAGCAGGGGAGCAACCCGTATAAAGGAACAATACGGCCAGAAGGATGTGAATACATGTATTTTTCATCAGGACAGGATTTTTCCGGTTTTGCCGGAAGTTACAAAATTTTCAGTTATTCTTTCATTACTTTCACGATCAGGGGTTTTCCGGGGCCGGTGCGGATATCCAGAAGATAATATCCCGGCGCTCCGGGTACCATCAGGTCGAACCGCCCGGTGTTACGGAATTCATGCACCGAAAGGATCTTTCCTTCCGCCGTTCTGATGCGCACCAGGATCCATTCCTTCGTTTTTCCCAGATTAACCGTGAAAAATCCGCTGCCGGGATTGGGGTACACAAGTACCGGTGGATCATCTCCGGGAGAAAGAATGTACACACCGGTTACCGCATAACAGGCCGATGTGTCGGTGCAACCTTCCTGGGTCACTTCCACGGCATATTCCCCGTTCTCTGAAGGGGTGAAGGTGGAGGAAGTTTCCCCCCCGATCACCGAAAAACCGTCCTGACAATCCAGCCACCGGAACGAGCCGCCGGAGGCCTGGGCGGTAAGGGTGATCCCTTCGGCCGCTACGTCAGTATTGACAGTTTTAATGGTCAGGTCGAAGGTAATCACACTGTCGCATCCAAGCACGTTTGGAACGGTATCGTTGTAGATGCCGCTTTCCGACCAGATATACCTGCCGCTTGGAGATACATATTGCATGCAGGCTTCGATGGTGATCTGGTTTTCCGTGTGACCCTCAACCGTGATTTCCTTTTCCATAATATCGGAAGTTCCTCCGGCGGCTTCTGTTACGGTCAGTGAAACAGTATAGGTCCCCGGGGTAAGGTACTTGTGGCTGGGCTCGATATCGGTGCTTGTTTCACCGTCGCCAAAATCCCACAGGGTTTCGTCGGCATCCACGCTGTGGTTGATCAGGTGTAACAGGGTGGAGTCGCAATAGAAGGTGGTGTTCATCTCAAAATCGGCCAGAGGCAGGGGGGATTTTTCGAATACATGGCTCAGCACGGAACTCCATCTGCCCTGGTTATCACGGAACTGGTAATGCAGGGTATGCTCTCCTTTCCATATTCGTGACATATCCAGTTCTTTTTCCATAACGATAATGCGGGCCGGTGTTTCCACCTCGGCTTCCTGCCTGTTTTCATAATCATCATCCAGCCAGGTGCGGTATGCCGTTATGGCGGTATTCTCAGCATCCTGGTTCATTTTCAGGAAGAAACGGCTGACCGGGCTGCTCCATTGTCCGGCGTTGTCCAGAAAGCGGAACCTTATCGTATGCAGGCCCGCAGGAAACTGTGAGAAATCCAGGGAGGTATCCAGGATGAAATGTTCGCTTTCTGCAACCTGTATGGTTACCGCCTGGTCAAATGCATCACCGGGCCAGTACTGACAGGCGATTATCCGGCGGCTGGAGGTGGAATGCAGAGAGCTTTTCAAAAAGAAACGGGTCAGCGGACTGCTCCATCTTCCTGCCGTATCCCGGAACGACACATGAAGGATGTGCAGTCCGCCGGGCAGGTTGCCGGTGGAAATGACCTCATCCATCCGGTATATACCGGATGGGCTGATCTCCGCTTCCACCCGCGCATCGAATTCCCCGTTATACCAGTACCTGTATCCGGTGATCCGGTTCTGAGAAAATCCCGGGTGAGACAGGATCAGGCAAAAGATCAGAATAAAGGCTTTCTTCATTCTTCCGGTTGTTGTGCCCCAACAGTAATGTTAACCTGCAGCATTCCGTTCTCATCGGTTGAAGGGGCAATGTTGGCACGGATAATATGCGGATTCTGGGGGACCGCTCCTTCCCGGAAGGGGAATGATCCGCCGTAAATCCCCACTTCACTTCCGTCATGGCCCAAATACATGGCGGCTGCTTCCGGCATAAGATGGTAATCGTGTGCAAAGTCGAAAACGTATCCGCTCTGGTTAACATATACCGTGGAAAGATCGACGTTTAAATAATTGTCCAGTGCGGTAACCGGATCACCCAGTTGCACGGTTTCGGTGGTAAAAACATTCCTTTCAAAAATATTCCCCGATGAGGATGTAGCAATATAACTGGCCGTATTATGGAAAATATTGTTCCTGAACAGATTGTTCTCGGCATACCGGAATACACCATAGGAGCCGGAATTCAGCAGAAAGATGTTATTGATCAGGGTGTTGTTGATGCTTCGGTCCAACCGGTTCCCGAAAATGGAGCCGGTGATGAGCGACCCGCTGACCCCTTCCATATCCACATAGCCTTCTACCACACAGTGCATGATAAGCAGGTTATTGCTTACAACGGAAGCCGTGCCGTTTTTGCCCATATCAATGGAAGGATTTCCGGTAATCCTGCATCGAACAATGGCCAGGTTGTCGACCTGTACCGGGTAGTATTTTTCAATACACTGGAATTCAAGTCCTTCCAGGTGCAGGTTGTCAGCGTTTTCACCCACCAGGAAACTGGTATTGGAAATGCTTGTGGGTGAGGTGGCCTGGGTAGAGTCGGGGTGGAAACCGGCTCCGAAAATGACCAGTTGCTTGTCAATCAGGTTAGGCGCGGCGAAGCTTCCTCCGGAAAGGTACAGGGTATCGCCTGGCTGGGCTTCTTCGTAGGCATCGATCAGTGGGGTGGCGCCCCCGTACACAGCCGCTGTGCCCTGGTTCTGCCTTACCACCGTTTGCTGGGCGGTCGTTTGAATGAACAGACCGGCAGCTACTATCAGCAGGATCAATTTTTTCATGATATTTCAGGTTATGGCCGGTTAAATTTCTGACTTCAGGCCCCAAAATAATCATCCTTTTCAAATAACAGGGATTCAAAAACGCTTCAGGTGGCTGCGGCATTGAAATTGAGGACAGGGAGGAAATTTTATATATTTGAGAACCAGGTATGACGAAACGGGGATGCCGGTTAAATAGAATAATTATAAATTATTTCATTCCGGACGATTGATTGAAACTGAACAGAAATGAAAACAAAACGGTTAATTTCCTGCCTGCCCGGATTTGTTTTGTGCCTTCTTCCGGTACTGATGCCCGGGTGTTCTTCCGCTTTTAGCGTGACTGCACCGGAAGGGCATACCCGCTATTACCTTGACCACAACGGAAGGGAAAGGACCTTTCTGGTGTACAAACCAACCGGGTGGGAAGGAAAAGACCGGTTTCCCCTGCTTTTTTGCCTCCATGGCGGGGGAGGAACCGACCGGGGAATGATGGCTCTTACAAACGGGCGCTTCAATGAGCTGGCCGACCGGTACGGTTTCCTGGTAGTATATCCCCAGGGAATTGACAAAGGCTGGAACGACGGCCGGGAGGGAGATCATTCCACAGCGGCTTCTGAGAATATTGATGATGTGGGGTTTTTCAGAACCCTGATCCACGAACTGAAAAAAAAATATCCGGTTGATGAAGAGCGCATCTTTACCTGCGGCATCAGCAACGGAGGGTTTATGTCGAACCGCCTGGCCTGTGAGCTGCCGGAACTGATCTGTGGGGCTGCCCTGGTTACCGCCACCATGGGAAGGGAATATGCTTCGGGGTGCAGGCCGGCAGGTGGAGTGAATATCCTGCTGGTCATCGGGACCGATGATCCCCTGGTCCCATGGGAAGGCGGACCGGTGCAGGTGCTGGGCCAGGAACGGGGTGAAGTGCTTTCCGCACCCGAAGCGGTAAGGTACTGGGTGGAAATCAACGGGTGTGATACGTTCCCTGTGATCGAACACCTCCCTGACCACGACCCGCACGACGGTACCACCGTAACCCGCTACCGGTATGCATCGCCTGACGGGAGCAAAAGGGTGGAGCTTCTGGAAGTGAAGGGAGGCGGTCATACATGGCCCGGTGGCAGGCAGTATCTGGGAGAAAGACTGATCGGGAAAACTTCGCGCGATATCAACGCCTGTGATCTGATCTGGGAGTTCTTCAGCAGATGACTCGTCCCGGCTGTTCATAAGAACCGGCAGAGAATTCATATATTTGTTTTCCGGCCACCGGGAAACCGGGCGAAAAGTTCACTGCCATGTCCGATCATTCCATACACTCACAAAAAAACAGGGCTCCGGGAATGATCTTTGTACTCAGTATGCTGGTATTGTTCCCTCTGTTACTCCTGTGCCCGTACACCCATCCCCAGGCCGATGATTATACCCTGGCAGTGAGGGCGGAACAACGGAATTTTCCGGAGGATGTGGTAAGGGTGTATGAAAGGTGGTCGGGACGGTACAGCGCTACCGCCCTGTCGCGACTGAATCCATTGCTCGACGGCGATCCTGACGGCGCCGGGCGGGGGGCGGCCCTGGTAATCCTGGCCACTGTTTGGGCATTGTATTTCGCAGTGAAAAGGATATTCGTAAAGATTTCTGAAATGCGGGAAAATACCGCGCTGGCAGCATTTTTCGTTCTTGTGTATTTTGCCCTGTTCCCTTCGCCGGCCGAGGGAATGTACTGGTTTTCCGGATACATAACCTATCAGGCGCCGGTGATCCTTACCCTGTTTCTGTGGGCACTCCTGCAGTGGCGAACCGGAAAGAAGGCGGGAATATGGTCTTCCGTGGTACCGGTTTTGCTGGTCATTCTGATCTCGGGGTTCAACCTGGTTTCACTGATGGTACTGTTTTTTCTGCTGGGATGGTTCATTCTGCAGTATTACATGGTTTACCGGAAATTCAGCCGGTTCTATGCCATCCTCCTGATCCTGGGGCTGGCAAGCGGACTCGTGTTTACACTTTCTCCCGGTCATTTCCGCAGGATGGAGGGTTTTCCCTTCTCAGGGAATCTGCTGCTGAGTGTTTCAGGAGCTGCGGTCCAGACTATCTGGGCTTTTGTTCGATGGGGTATTCCTCTGGCCCTCTCGTCGGCGCTGTATATCAGATGGTGGGGAGGCAGGATGGTACGGGTTGCTCAGGATCGGGAAAACAGGGGAGGGGCAGGTCCTTTGACGATGAGCCTTCTTTTTACCGGAATGCTGTTCCTGCTGTATTTTGTATATGCGTGGGTAACCGGCTCCAGGCCCACGGGCCGGGTGGACAATGTGGTTTTCGTTTTTTTTCTGGCCGGATGGTTCTGGTGTCTGGAAGCCTGGGTGCAGAACCGATCGCATAGCCGGTTTTTTCGTATTGTGCAACGATCGTACGTGGTGCATACATCGGGTATCCTGTTGCTGCTATGGTTGTTTTTCCCGGGAGGGAACGTAACTCAGGCCTGGTCAGATTTACTGACGGGAGAAGCGAAGGCTTATGACAGGCAGTTGAAGGATCGTTACCGTATGATAAGAGCATGTGAAGAGGATACCTGTATGGTTGCGGGCCTGACCGCCATGCCCCGAATGCTGTATTTCAGGGACCTGGCCGGAAAAGAGGCAGCGGAAAATACCTACATTAACCGGTCGTTTGCCAGGTACTACGGTGTGACGGCTGTGGTGGCCGATCCTCCGGCTCCGCCCGCGGAATACCGTTCCCTGCCATGGGAAGGCCGCCTCAGAAAGTGGAGGCAGAAATGGTTTGCGCCTGATGCTTTTATGGAAAAACTACGGCGGGGGAAAGCCTGCCGCGATCCAAACCCGTCCCTGACAGGGCTTTGCCTGTCAGGGACTCAGACAGGATCGCTGCGCAGGCCATGGCGCATTTTCCCCCGCATTTTTTTTCACATAAAACCCTCAGAGGCCAGTCCTTTTGAAGAAATCCGGAAGGAAGAAATGTTTTGAAAAACATATCCGTTCAGATGTATTTTTTGATGGTATTTTATGGAATTGAAATTATAATTACGTAGATACTGTGTTAAAATCCAAATAATATTTCAAAAAACACTACTTTTGTATTTAACCGAAGGAAGGCTTTGGTTTACCAAAGTCTATCCTGTGTAGTGGGAGGGATACCTCCCACTA
>DSCJ01000081.1 GCA_011049175.1 Bacteroidota bacterium
GACAAATTTAATTTCCGTATTTTTACTCATGTTGTTGTTTGTTTCCGCAAAAAACAAATCTACAACATGAAGGGGAAACCTCTGGGGAGTACCCTTCTCTTTTTTTTAGTCGGACACTAATGTAAATAAATGTTAATTTGATACATAATCTACCTCTACGTCCATAACAAAAAAGGGTTACAGGCAGAGAAACCTAACAGGAAGACCTATAGGATGGGGGCATACAATATTCCTTTGTTCAGGATGTTGTATGTATAGGAAGAAGGGCGGTTGTTCTTTTCAGAAAAGTATCCTACCAGTTGTCTGTTCTGAACGGTGCTGCCGGAAGTCCTTCCCGGTTGCAGAGGTTGGCTCCTTCCGGGTTATCGGCCCATGCATAGCGCACGGCCACCGGGTTTTTCACATTTTCGTTCCAAACCACTACATGGTTACCGTCGATACGTGCTCTGGCCCATACAAATCTTCTGTCATTGCCCGCAATGGCAAAATGCTTCAACTCGCCTCCGTCCTGAACGGCCAATCCCGAACCGGTTTCCGAAAAACAGAGTACAATACTGTCGCCCCGGATTTCCATCGATTGGTACATGGGGCCTGAAGCCAGTACGTTTTCTTCTCCGTATGCTGTTTTCCGGGCGGCCAGGACCAGCCTTTCTGACACATCTTTCTTGTTCAGCGGATGAATGTCGTTCCATTCGCCCAGGTCGATGGCTACAGCCATGGCGGTATTGGGAAGCAAGAGGGCTTTCATCTGGGCTTCCCGGGTAAGCGCCCAGTTGCTTTCGGTGGGATGTTCATGACTTTCCATAAAATTATGGAGTTGTACAAACAGAAAAGGAAAATCACCCTGTCCCCATTTTTCACGCCAGTTGTTGATCAGTGCCGGAAACAATCGGGCGTATTCCTGTGGTCTTTCGGCATTCGATTCCCCCTGGTACCACATCACTCCCCGGATGGTAAAACGGGTAAGGGGAGCGATCATGGCATTGAACAGCCCTGTGGGTTTCCACCGGATAAAGGTCTGGGGTGCCAGGGGAGGCATGACGGTTCCGATTTGGTATTTCCAGTTTCCTGTCAGGTCGATTGTATCCTGCTCCACCACGAGTTCGTAAGGCTTATCGGGTACGAAGCCACCTTTTCCTGCCTGGCTGATCACCCGCACCACAATGCTGTTCTTCCCGGCTTTGAGCAAACCTTCCGGAACATGGTAACGGCGTGGCGGGTACTGGTAGCTTACCGAGCCCACAAACACTCCGTTCACAAAAACCGATTCGGCATCCACTATTCTTCCGAGGTTCAGCCGGGCCGGCTTGCCATCCATTGCCTTTGGCAGGTCGATGTCCTTCCTGAACCATATCGATCCGTTGACCTCGCCCAATTCCTGATCGGCCCAATAACCGGGAAGATGCATAACCGGCCAGGCGGATGCGTCGGTTTCCGGCCGTTGCCATGCTTCTCCCTGATAGCCTTTGTCCCTGTTGTTCAGGGTATCGTGCCAGGCCTGTGTCCGTAGATTGTCAGCCTGCCGTATCTGTTCGATCAGGTTGTCGCTCCGGTATTTGCGTGCTTCTTCCAGATGTTCCGGGAATTCTTTCAATGCATCGGCGCTCATCCAGGCCTCGGCCGGAGAGCCCCCCAGGCTCGCCCGGATCATACCTACAGGCACTCCGTATTGTTTATACAACTTATCGGCAAAAAAATAGGCAATGGCTGAAATACGAAGGATATTTTCCTGAGAAATGCTTTCCCATTTTCCGCCGGGGAGATCCTTCTGCGGACCTTTGAAATTCCAGGCCGGCGGGACTTCAAAATAGCGGATCATGGGATTACCGGCACGGGCGATTTCTTCCTCATACAGCGGCCGCACCCTGTTCATATCCATATCCATCTGCGACTGGCCCGAGCATACCCACACTTCGCCGATCAGGATATTATTAACTGTGGCCGTATCCTCACCCGAAACGATCTGCAGCCTGTGAGGGCCTCCGGCTTCCAGCCCTGACAGGGTAAACTGCCATTTCCCCGACAGGCCGGAGCGTGTGCGGTAAACGGAATCGAGAAAATGCATTTCCACAGATTGAAGGGGAGGGGAGTGACCCCATATGTTCACTTCTGCATTTCTCTGCAGCACCATTCCGTCGCTGATCAGCACCGGGAGAGTAAGTTCACCTGCACACCGGTTCAGTAATAGAAGGCCAAAGAGACAGTAAAGAAGGAGGCGATTGAATTTTTTGAACATGATGTATTGGAAATAAACAGTTTGCCAGATAAAATTACAATTTTATGACCGTATTCAATATACCCGGAAAGGCAAAAATCATTATCTGCCTGCCAGACTGAAAGAAATCCCACTGGAAGTTTAATGCTTGGGGTTGTGCATTCTTTTTGTTCCATTATATCTGTGGCCTTGATAGATGGATGATGATATCTCCCTCTCTGGCAGGTGTTTCGATTCTTAATTTGAATCGCCCGGGCCGGACAAAAGTGGATGCAGGCAAAACAGTAGGTGCAGGGTATATTTGATTGCCAGTGGGGTTTCCCATTTTTCATTTTAATTTTCCCAGACAAGCAGATTTCTTCACAAATTCCGCAGCCGGTGCATGCCGGGTCTGCATAAAACGACTTTTCCATGCCGGAGAAACGTATTTTCCGGAAGTATTGTGTGATCAGCGGATAAAGGATGTGGGAAAACAAGAACCAGCCTCCGGGATCTTTTGGCAGGTGTTTTTCCTTCGCGGCAATGGTCTTTTTAATAACATCCAGTTTTTTCTGCACCTCCCGTTCAACTTCCCGTATTTTTTCGTTTGAGTATACCTGGAAAACAGGGATGTACGTTTCCGGCATTTCGAAAGAAAAGGTTGCGTCGAGGGTGATTCCCTGTTTCTTCATCAGACGGTTTATTTTGAGAAAAACCTTTGCGAAGCACACGCGGGTAGCCACTGCAAACAGGTAAGTGGCGGGGCCAGTTCTTAGTTTTCCAAAAAATTCTTCCACAGGCCACGGAAGGGTTAGTGCATGTATGGGAAATATGATCCCCACCGTTTCAGCTTCGGTTCTGATTGTCTTTTTCTTTAAAGCCCGGATGATCGGGATCAGTTTGGCTTCCGGGAATCTTTTCTTTAGTTCTCTGGCAACATGCAGCGAGTTTCCTGTTCCTGAAAAATAGTATATTTCCATCAGGTGTGAAGATAGGATGTTACATCTTCCCGTAAAGGATTCATGTGTAAATTAAAAAAAAACATGGCACTTGCCGGTTACCTTCTTCATTATTTTTACTCAGCGCTCCGGAAAGATTTTTATGTTGCCGGCTTAACACCACAAGAAGAAAGAATGATTAGGAATTCTTCCTGCAGGTTACATGAAGCACTTCAATGAAATAAAGATGAAGGCCTCAGGTCGGGGTTCATTTTTCACTTACCATTCTCAATAAGGTAGCTATTCACCATCTCACCATAAAACATGGTATGAATATCCCTGCCGGTCATTGAAGGATCGCCGCTCCGGTGCTGCGGATAAAATTCTTCCAGGATATGATGCGGAATGGCTTTTGGGTCCTGCATCTGGCGGTAAATCACCTTGCACTCCAGAGTAATTGGCAGTTCGGCAATGCCGGGCACGGAAACCTTTTCCCCTTCCACCAGGGTCAGGCCCAGTTCCCGGATTTTATCCGTGTCCCTCCCGCTCCGGGTTCCGCAGAAATTCAGGATCTTTTCCACGTTTCCTCCGGAAGGGATGTTGACGGTAAATTCCCCGTGATGCAGGAGCATTTCATATGTGTACCGGCTTCCTCTGACAAAAGCCGTGAAGACAGGCCGGTTCCATTCGATGCCGACCTGGCCCCAGGAAATGGTCATGCTGTTGACCCGGTTGTTCCACCGGGTTGTCAGCAAAACTCCCTGTTTGATAGCTTTCCCTGTGACATTCAGGGATTCGAAGACATCGATCTGCGATTTTTTGAATGGTTGCCTCATATCAGTGTTTTTTTCTTTTGATGTCTTTTTTGTGATAATCCCTGATTATTTTGCCTAACATTTTCTCTTTCCTTCGCCTTTCGGCCATGGTGGATTCGAAATGTGTCTTTTCTTTTTCCATCTTCAGGAAATTATCATAGGTGGCGGTGTCTATTTCACCGTTTTCCACCGCCCTGAGAACAGCGCAACCAGCCTCACGGGTATGGGTGCAATCCCGGTACCGGCAGTGCCGGGCCAGGGCATAAATCCGGTCGAAGGTGACCTCGAGTCCGTTGCCGGTATCTGCCATGCCTACTTCCCGCATGCCGGGGTTGTCGATCAGGATGCCTCCCTGATCCAGCAGGATGAGCTCCCGGTGGCTGGTGACATGCCTTCCTTTCCCGGTACTTCGGCTGATGCCCCCGGTACGCATGAGGTTTTTTCCGGAAAGATGGTTCAGCAGGGTGGATTTTCCCACTCCTGAAGAACCCAGCATGCAGTAGGTTTTTCCTTTTTTGATCATTTTCTGCAGGCTGGAGTATCCTTCCTGTGTTTCGTTGCTTATCGGCAGGACAGGAACGTGTGTGATCCGGGCCTGTAAAATCCGGATCATCTCATCCAGGCGTGACCGGTCGATCAGGTCGACCTTGCTGAGCAAAATAACCGGGCTGACTCCCGAAGCGTGACAGAGAGTGAGGTACCTTTCTAGGCGATTGAGGTTGAAATCCCGGTCGACTGACTGCACCAGAAAGGCCGTATCGACGTTGGCAGCCAGGACCTGAATCTCTCCGGGTTTTCCGGCAGCCTGCCTTTTCAATACCGAAAACCTGGGAAACACATGATGAATAATGGCTGAACCGGGCCCATAGATCTGCAGGGCCACCCAGTCGCCCACAGCAGGGAAATCTTCCCGGCTTTCTGCAGTGTACCGCATGTTGCCCGTTATTTCGGCTTCATATTCCCCTTCGGTGGTCCTGACCAGATACCGTTCCCGGTGTTCTGCAACCACCCTGCCCGTTTCAAGGTCAAGGAGATGGTTTTCTTCCCGGTATTTTTCCAATTCACCGGTATAACCCAGATCTTCCGGTTTCAGCCTGTGGGGTCCTTTCTTTCCGAAACCCTGTGTTACATTCTTTGCACCTGTTGAATCATGGTCCATCTGAAAAACCGTTTGCATTGAATTCTCCCGACGCGCAGGAAAGGCGAAAATATAAAAAAAACATCATGACAGGATATTTTGTTTGTAACAGAATGCCAGGAAAAATGAGATCAGGCTTTCCGCTTTGTTTGTTTTTCAAAAAATATTCGTATTATTGTCCCCGGAAAAAGGAAAAAATGAATCAGCTGACTGCATCCGTTCTGCATCATCATCACCATACCGGTTGATGCGGAAAAAGTATGCAGGAAAAGCAAATAAAATACCCAGGGGGGTTTGCAGATACTGCAGACCCCTTTTTTTATAGTAATAACAGAGAAAACAAAAACCAATGAGCAAAAAGGATTTATGGAAAAATGACACGAAGCTGACCATAGCCATCCAGAAATCAGGAAGGCTCAGTGAAAAATCGTTGCAGCTTCTGGCAGAAGCGGGGATAGGCCTTAGCAACGGTTTCCGTAAGCTGGTATCCTGCTCGCCCGATTTCCCTCTTGAGGCCCTGTACCTGCGTGACGACGACATACCTCAGTATGTGTCCGACGGGGTGGCAGATGTGGGGATCGTAGGGGAAAATGTGGTGGCTGAGAAAGCCCGTGGGGTGGAAACCGTGGAAAAGCTGGGATTTGCCCGCTGCCGCCTGTCGCTGGCGGTGCCACGGTCAGTGGAATACAACGGACCGGCCTGGTTTGCCGGCAAGCGGATTGCCACATCTTACCCCCGTATTCTGCAGAATTACCTGAGAGAACAAAACCTTACCGCCGAAATCCATGAGATCAGCGGTTCGGTGGAAATATCGCCGGGCATTGGTCTGGCCGATTCTATTTTTGATATTGTGAGTTCCGGCAGCACCCTGATCAGCAACGGGTTGAAAGAGGCAGAGGTGGTGATGCATTCGGAAGCCGTACTGATTGCCCGTCCCGGTCTGGAGCCCTTGAAGCGGGATATACTGGAAAAACTTCTGTTCCGAATGCGGGCAGTAATGCATTCATACAAAAACAAATACATCCTGCTGAACGCTCCCAATGAAAAGATCGGGGAAATCTCGCGTATCCTGCCGGGTATCAAAAGTCCCACAGTAATGCCTCTGGCAGAGCCGGGCTGGAGTTCACTGCACTCGGTGGTGAACGAAAACGAGTTCTGGGAAGTGATCGACCGGCTCAAAGCGAACGGGGCCCAGGGGATACTGGTCATTCCCATAGAAAAAATGATTGTCTGATCCAACTAATTTTAATAACCATGTCCATGCAAATGGTAAAATATCCCGACCCGGAAAGCCTCGGCCGGCTGCTGCAGCGCCCGCTGATGGATTTTTCCACCCTGGAGTCTGCGGTGGGGGAAGTACTGCTCAGGGTAAAAGAAAAGGGCGAAGAGGCCGTAAAAGAATACACCCTGCAGTTCGACGGCTTTTTCCCGGAAAACCTGGAAGTTTCCGCTCCGGACATAGAAAGGGCTGCCAGACAGATACCCGGTGAACTGAAACAGGCCATACAACGGGCCGCTACGAACATCCGGAATTTTCATGAGGCGCAGTGGCCGGAATCACCTGTAATGGAGACCGCCCCGGGGGTAGAATGTTCCATAAGGTATTTGCCTATGGAGAAGGTGGGTCTGTACATTCCCGGCGGCACTGCCCCTTTGTTTTCCACCGTACTGATGCTGGCTGTTCCTGCCTGCGTGGCGGGCTGCCGCGAGATTGTCATGTGTACCCCGCCTGATAAAAACGGGCATGTACATCCGGTTATCCTGTATGCCGCTTTATATGCCGGTGTACAGCGAATATTCCGGTGCGGAGGTGCTCAGGCCGTAGCTGCCATGGCATACGGAGCGGGTACGGTACCGAAGGTGGATAAAATATTCGGCCCGGGCAACCAGTATGTGACCATGGCCAAGCAACTGGTGAACCGCGAGGGAGTGGCTATCGATATGCCGGCCGGTCCGTCCGAGGTGCTGGTGGTGGCCGATGCAACGGCCGATCCGGAGTTCGTGGCAGCCGACCTGCTGTCTCAGGCGGAGCACGGACCCGACAGCCAGGTGTTGCTGGTAACTACCGAAGAGCAGATCATTGAACCGGTGCTGAAAGAGACTGAAAAGCAGTTGAAGGATCTTCCCCGTAAGGAAATAGCCTCTGCCGCCCTGGAAAACAGCCGGGTGTTCCTGTTGAGGGATTGGGACGAGGTGATGCAACTGGTAAACCGGTATGCTCCGGAACACCTGATCCTGCAAACAACCCGGCCTGAAGAGCTGGCAGAGAAGGTGGAAAACGCCGGCTCGGTGTTTCTGGGGCCCTATACCCCCGAAAGTGCGGGCGATTATGCTTCGGGCACCAACCACACCCTGCCTACCAACGGCTTTGCCCGGGCCTGGAGCGGGGTGAACCTGCTCAGCTTCATGAAATCGGTCACTTTCCAGAAGATCAGCCGGGAAGGATTGCTGGGACTGGGTCCCGTGATCGAGGTGATGGCTGAAGCCGAAAGGTTGGAAGCCCACCGGAATGCTGTGACCATTCGATTGAACAAAATCAAAAGATCATGAACTTCGATCTGAACCCTTTGATCAGGAAAAACATCCGGGAACTGAAGCCATACAGCTCGGCAAGGTTGGAGCATCCCTCCGGACGGGCGGTATTTCTCGATGCGAATGAGAATCCGTTTAATGCCCCCCTGAACCGGTATCCCGACCCCCTGCACCGCGAGTTACGGAGAAAGATTGCGGAAGAGCTGCAAGTGGCGTCGGAGATGATCTTCACGGGAAACGGGAGCGACGAAGCCATCGACCTGTTGTACCGGGCTACCTGCGATCCGGGAATCCATAATGTAGTGGGCATCGACCCTACCTACGGCATGTACCGGGTGGCTGCGGCTGTTCACGGGACGGAATACCGGGAAGTTCCACTGAATGATGATTTTTCATTGCAACCCGGCAGGGTGCTGGAAAAAACCGACCCGAAAACCCGGCTCATTTTCCTGTGCTCGCCCAACAATCCCACAGGCAATTTGCTGAGCCGCGATGCCATGCGGGAACTGATAGAGCGTTTCGAAGGGCTGGTAGTGGTGGATGAGGCCTACATCGATTTTGCACCGCATGGAAGCATGATCCCTTTCCTGAACCGCTACCCCAATCTGGTGATAATGCAAACATTCTCCAAAGCCCGGGCGGCTGCCGGTATCCGTCTTGGAATGGCGCTGGCCTCGCCCGACCTGATAGCGGTTTTCGACCGAATCAAAGCCCCCTACAACCTGAACACCCTGACGCTGGAAGTCGGAATGGAAATTCTCTCCAGGGGCCGGGAGAAAGAGATATGGATCCGGACGATCCTGCAGGAAAGGAAGAGGCTCGTGGATTTCCTTACAGGACAGCCGGAAGTGGAGAAAGTGTTCCCGTCTGATGCTAACTTTATCCTGGTGCGTTTCCGTAACGCAGGAAAGATGAAGGGATGGTTGGAGCGGCAGGGTATCATTGTGCGCGATCGTTCCGGGGAAACCGGGTGCGAGGGCTGCCTGCGCATTACAGTGGGAAGCCGGGAGGAAAACGAAAGACTGATCAAACAAATACAGCGTTATGAAGAATAAAAGAGCCATGTTCATCGACCGGGACGGGACCCTGATACGGGAACCAGCCGGGGATTTCCAGGTAGATACCCTGGAAAAGCTCGAGTTCATGCCCGGGGTGTTCCGGAATTTATACCGCATCAGGCGGTATTTCGATTACGAGCTGGTGATCGTGTCGAACCAGGACGGACTGGGAACACCTTCCTACCCCGAAAATGATTTCCGGAAAGTGCAGGACAAAATGATCAAAGCTTTTGAAAATGAAGATATCCGGTTCGACGAAGTGCTGATCGATCCGCATTTTGAAGACGACGGGGCGCCTACGCGAAAGCCCGGAACAGGAATGCTGACACGGTATATGAAAGAAGGGTACGACCTGGGCCGCTCGTTTGTGATAGGCGACCGCCAAACCGACATGCAACTGGCTGCCAGCCTGGGCTGCCGGGGAATCTGGCTGACGCCTGATAATGCGGAAAAAGACAAAGTGCCCGATAAGGTGCTTATAAAAAAGGTAAAGAGCTGGGACGAAATATACCGCTACCTGGCTATGCAGGACATGGAAGCTTCGGTGCACCGTAAGACCGGGGAAACGGATGTTCGGGTAAGAATTGCCCTCGACGGATCGGGGGAATCGGATATAACAACGGGCATCGGTTTCTTCGATCATTTACTGGAACAGATTCCCCGGCATGCAGGCTGCGACCTGCGGGTCAGGGTGCAGGGCGATCTGCGGGTGGACGAGCACCACACCATCGAGGATACGGCCCTGGCCCTGGGTGAAGCCTTCAGCCGTGCGTTGACCGACAAAAGGGGCATGGAGCGGTACGGGTTCGTACTGCCCATGGACGACAGCCGGGCCGAAGTGCTGATCGATTTCGGTGGCCGGAACTGGCTGGTGTGGGAAGCGGATTTCCGGCGGGAAAAGATCGGGGAAATGCCCACGGAAATGTTCTTCCATTTCTTCAAATCGTTTACCGATACCGCCCGGTGCAACCTGCAGATCAGGGCCACAGGCGCGAACGAGCACCATAAGATCGAGGCCGTTTTCAAGGCTTTTGCCCGGGCAATCCGTATGGCAGTAAGGAAGGATCCTGCCGGCGGTCAGATCCCAAGTACAAAAAATACCATTGCTCCATGAACGTGGTGATCATACAGTACAATGCCGGCAATATCCGGTCGGTTGATTTTGCGCTCCGCCGTCTGGGGGTGAAACCGGTGATCAGTGCCGACCCGGGAGTGATCGCTTCGGCAGAAAAAGTGATTTTTCCCGGAGTGGGAGAGGCCGCCGGTACCATGGCCCACCTGCGGGAAACGGGACTGGCCCGGCTGATTCCTTCCCTGAAACAGGATTTCCTGGGAATTTGCCTGGGCATGCAGCTCATGTGTTCGTTTTCGGAAGAGGGGAATGTGCCCTGCCTGAATATCATCCCACAGAAGGTGAAACGGTTTGAAGCAGCCGGCGGCCTCAAGGTGCCCCACATGGGATGGAACCGCCTGGAAAGAACCCAGGGAAGACTGATCGATTCCTCCTTTGAGGGAGAATACATGTATTTTGTGCATTCGTACTATGTGGAAACCGGTGATTTCACCACGGCCATCGCTGTGTATGGAACACCCTTCAGCGCCGCAGCGGAACGGGATAACTTTTTTGCCACCCAGTTCCATCCTGAAAAAAGCGGAACTGCCGGCAGCCGGCTTCTGAAAAAATTCATTGCCTTATGATACAAATGATACCAGCCATTGACATCATAGAAGGCCGTTGTGTGCGCCTGGAAAAGGGCGATTTCGGCCGTCAGACACGATATACCGTTGATCCGGCGGAGCTGGCCCTTGAGTATGAACGGGCCGGATTTACCCGACTGCATCTGGTGGATCTGGACGGGGCCCGCACAGGGACGGTGAAAAACCTGAAAGTACTGAAAAAGATTTGCTCGGCCACACACCTGGTGGTGGATTTCGGGGGCGGGGTGCAGTCGGATGCCGATCTGGAACGCGTGTTTTGTGCCGGGGCTGACATGGTGACGGCAGGCAGCCTGGCTGTGACGAACCGGAACCTCCTGCAGCAGTGGTTGAGCCGGTACGGATCCTCCAGGTTCATCCTGGGTGCCGATGTGCGTGATCGCCGCATCATGATCTCGGGATGGGCGGGAGATGGAGGAACCGGCGTATTCGATTTTCTGGATTACTGGGTAGATCAGGGTGTGGAACAGGTGCTGTGCACCGACATTGAAAAAGACGGGATGCTGGCCGGGCCTTCCACTGCATTGTACGAAAAAATTCTGGTCCGTTTTCCCGGCATCCGGCTGATCGCCAGCGGTGGTGTATCATCGGTTGACGATGTTATCCGGCTAAAGGACTCCGGCCTGTACGGGGTAGTACTGGGGAAAGCCTTGCTGGAAGGGAAGATCAGATATGAAGAGTTAACGCCTTTTCTGAAAGAAAACGATACGAACTAACCATGTTAGCCAAACGCATTATTCCCTGTCTGGATATCCGTGACGGAAAAACCGTGAAAGGGATAGAATTTCTGAATATCCGCGAGGTGGGAGAACCTGTGGAGTTGGGTGCCAGGTATGCCCGGGAAGGCGCCGATGAACTGGTGTACCTTGATATTACCTCCAGTCATGAAAAAAGAAAATTGTTTGCGGGGCTGGTAAGGCGTATTGCAGAAAATCTGAACATTCCTTTTACTGTGGGTGGAGGAATCAACGATGTTTCCGATGCCGGCCGGTTGCTTGATG
Organism: Bacteroidota bacterium; assembly: GCA_011049175.1. Taxonomy (GTDB): domain Bacteria; phylum Bacteroidota; class Bacteroidia; order Bacteroidales; family VadinHA17; genus HyVt-105. Next base: position 11,393 of record DSCJ01000081.1, read on the forward strand.
CCGGCGCCGACAAAATATCGGTCAATTCGGCGGCCATCATGCAGCCGGAACTGGTCAGCCGTATGTCCGCTGGTTTTGGCAGTCAGTTTGTGGTGGTGGCTATCGATGCCCGGGAAGAGAACGGGCGCTGGCAGGTTTACCGCAACGGGGGCAGGATACCCACAGGCCTGGACCTGTTCGTCTGGGCGTATGAGGTGCAGGAAAGGGGAGCCGGCGAGATTCTGTTCACCAGTATGAACCACGACGGCGTAAAGCATGGCTATGCCTGCGACGCCCTGGCACGGCTGTCAGACAGGCTGAATATTCCAGTGATCGCCTCGGGGGGAGCGGGGGCCATGGAACATTTCAGGGAAGTATTTACCACGGGAAAAGCCGATGCTGCCCTGGCAGCCAGCATTTTCCACTATGGTGAAATTGGCATTTCCCAATTGAAAACCTACCTGGCCGGAGAAAATATACCGGTAAGGTTGAATAATGATAAATAAAATATGGAACCAAATTTTGATAAAGGAAACGGCCTTCTGCCGGCCATTGTGCAGGATGCTGCTACCCGAAAAGTATTGATGCTGGGGTATATGAACCGGGAAGCCTGGGAGAAAACCCTGGAGGAAGGAAAAGTATGTTTCTACAGCCGAAGCAGGCAAAGCCTGTGGACCAAGGGAGAAACCAGCGGAAATTTTTTGTTCCTGAAGGAAATGTTACTCGACTGCGATGCCGATGCCCTTCTGGTACTGGCAGAACCAGCCGGACCGGTTTGTCACACCGGAGCCGATACCTGCTTTTTCGAGAAAAACAGCAACGGGCTTGATTTTTTGATTCGCCTGGAAAAGCTGATCAGGGAGCGGCGCGAAAAAATGCCTGAAAACTCATATACCACCCGGCTGTTCAGCGAAGGAACCCCGAAAATAGCAAAAAAAGTGGGGGAGGAAGCCGTGGAACTGGTGATAGAGGCTATGCGGGCGGAGAAAAGTGAAGACCTGTTCAGGGGTGAAGCGGCCGACCTGCTGTATCACTTGCTGGTATTGCTGGTGGATACAGGAGAAAGCCTGGCTGGTGTGATCGCAGAGCTGGAGAGAAGGCATGGGGAGAAAACGGAAAGAAAGTGACCGGACCATTTCCGGCCGCAAAACATTTCCTGTGGCAAGTTTAAATGAATGTTAATACCCAATTAATTAATATTCAGTAATATATGTAATTCACACTGCCTTTCCGGGTTGTTGTTACAATAACCTAATACAAACTTCATTCAGGTTTAAAGCCATGTTGCCGGGCCGGGGATACATTTGCATCAACAAAATGTAAAACCAAAAACCCGGTAACATGAAAACGTATTCAGCATTCATTCTGAGCATTGCAGCGGCACTTTCTCTGGCTTCATGCGAAAAGGAAAACAACGGCAATGATGATAACAGTAATAACACTGGAAACATCATTGTTTCAGAGAACATTTCGGAAAACACTACCTGGACCAGCGAACATGTGTACCAGCTGGGAGGCAGGATCACTGTACTGAGCGGCGCTACCCTGACCATTGAGCCGGGTACCATTATCAAGGGCGAAGCCGGTACCGGACCCAATGCCACCGCTTTGCTGGTAGCCAGGGGAGGGCGCTTAATGGCCGAAGGGTTGGCCTCTGCACCCATCATTTTTACTTCTGTGGCTGACGAGATCACACCCGAGGATGTAGCGGCCGGGAATTTCGGTAGTCCGAACCTCGATCCCGATATCAACGGCCTCTGGGGAGGTGTATTGATCCTGGGGAAAGCCCGGATTTCCGCTTCGAATGAGAGCGGCGACGTGAATGAAATTCAGATCGAGGGCATTCCCACATCCGATCCCAATGGCCTGTACGGAGGAAACGACGATACGGACAATTCAGGCGTTCTGAAATACCTGTCCATTCGTCATGGTGGTACAAACATCGGTTCGGGGAACGAAATCAACGGACTGACCCTCGGAGGCGTGGGTTCGGGAACCGTGATTGAAAACATTGAGATCGTGGCCAACCAGGACGACGGGATCGAATGGTTCGGCGGAACCGTGAATGTGAAGAATGTGGTGGTGTGGAATACGGGAGATGATGCCATCGATACAGACCAGTCATGGGGAGGAACCCTGGATAACTTTATGATCGTGGCTCCGGGCGACCATTGCTTCGAGCTGGACGGACCGGAAGGAACTTACGAAGCCGGTCATACCATTAAAAACGGAACGGTGATTGCCAATGATTTCGATCTGGAAAGGTATTCCTCCGACCTGATCAACGTGGACAACAATTCCATGGTGGATCTTCAGAACATTTACTTCACAGCCGTTAACCAGGGGCAGCAGATCAACAGGGTAACAGCCGCCGGGGTTACCTTTACGGATATCATGCTGGATGTTCCCGCCGAAAACCTTTCCGACTACGTGAACGGAGATGTTCCCGCCGGTGTGACGGCAGGAGGAGCTCCGCAGGCAAAAGCTTCAGACCTGGGGTGGACATGGGCCGCACAGGCAGGAGCCCTGAGCCTTCAGAAACGTTAATCATAAATAAAATTGTTGGCAGGTTCAGATCAGCAAAACCGGTTAATAATAACAAGATCGGGAAACAGGCCGGTTCCACCAGGAGTGTGCGGGCCTGTTTCCCTGTCATTTGCATCAGATTAAAATGCACAGAAAAATGAGGCACTTATTCATGGGGTTGATTCTTGTTCTGGTTTTCCCTGTATCATGGGCTCAGAACGGAACCACATCAGAGGCACAAAACGGTTTCGTCAGGGGAACGGTTTACGACGGTTCCACGGGTGAGACGCTGGTAGGAGTGACCATTCTCATCAAAGGCACAACCACAGGTACCATTACTGACCTTGACGGGGATTTTTCATTGGATATTCCGGCAGGTAGTTACGACCTTCAGCTTTCCTATATATCTTATAAGACCCTGTTGATAGAAAGCGTACAGGTAAAACCCGGTGACGTAACCTTTCTTGGCCAGCTGGAACTCAGCGAAAGCACCCTGGAACTGGAAGAGGTAGTGGTTACTGCCGAGGCAGTCAGGAGGACGGAAGTGGCTCTCCAGACAGTCAAACGAAATGCCAGCGTGATACTTGACGGGATATCCTCTGCCCGGATGCAGCTTACCGGCGATGGTACGGCGGTGGAAGCGGCCAAAAGGGTGACTGGCCTTTCGGTGGAAGACGGAAAATATGTGTATGTGCGCGGACTGGGCGACCGGTATTCCAAAACTACCCTGAACGGGATGGATATTCCGGGGCTTGATCCTGACCGGAACAGTCTGCAGATGGATATTTTTCCTTCCAGCCTCATGGACAACATGCTGGTGAGTAAGAATTTCACAGCCGACATGCCGGCTGATTTCACCGGGGGTATGGTAAACATCGAAACAAAAGACCTGCCTGAAAGAAAAATACTCAATGTGTCACTGAGTACAGCTTATAATCCCGGTATGCACCTGAGAAGCGGCTTCCCCTCATACAGCGGTAGCAGTACAGATTTTCTGGGTTTTGACGATGGCACCAGGGCGCTGCCTGAAAGGGCCCGGCAGCCGAATATTCCCACACCCATCAGCGGGGCTGACGATAAGGAAGTGACGGATTTCGTGAAAAGTTTCCATCCGGAGCTGGCAGTCGAACAACAAACCGCTTTGCCCGATATCAGTGCCGGCATCACCTGGGGAAACCAGGTGAGCCTGGACGGTGAAGGGGCAGGAACGGATAAAAACCGCCGGATAGGATATATCTTTTCTCTTTCGTACAAATCGAACAGCAGGTTTTATGACAGAGTGATCAACAGTGAATACCAGCGGCTGCTCGATCCCGACCTTACCGAATTACGGTATGCTTTTATTCAGGAAGGGGAAATGGGAGAAAAGAATGTTCTGATGGGAATGCTGGGAGGGGTGGCCTATAAAACCAACCTGTCGAAAGTACGTTTCCTGGCCATGCATTTGCAAAACGGTGAAAGCCGGGCAGGACGGTTCGACCTCCTCGACAACGGGGAAGCCGTCGGTCAGTCGGGGTACATTGGTGCTTCCGATAACCTGGAGTACAATCAGCGGTCGCTGACCAATGTTCTTCTTCACGGCACCCATCTTCTGAAGGAATCGGGATGGGAACTGGAATGGCGCCTTTCGCCCACCTATTCCACATCGAATGATCCGGATATCCGCAAAACCGCCTTTACTTACAGAACGGTCGATACCCTGTTTGTGGCCGGGGCAGCCGGGCATCCAACACGTATCTGGCGATCGCTGAATGAGCTGAATGCTACCGCCAGGATGGATGCCAGGAAAAAATTCAGTTTGCTGGGCCGCGATGCCAGCCTGCATTTCGGGGTCGGACATACGTATAAGGTCCGGGACTATGAAATCCTCTTTTTCGACATGCAGTTTTTCGGAACACAGAACTGGTCTGATCCCGATCCGGCCAGGGTGCTCGATCCGGTGAACATCTATCCGAACCGCCCGAATGCCATCTATTACCAGTCGGGTAACAACGACCCCAATCCCAATGCCTACCGGTCGAATGTTCAGAATACCGGAATGTATGTTTCGGGTGAGCTCGCTCCCCTGCCTTTCCTGAAGCTGGTTCTTGGTGTCCGGGCTGAAAATTTCGTGATGCGGCATACCGGGCGCGACCAGCGCTATGCCAGCGGCGACCATGTGAACGGGCGGAACCTGGAGAATGAAAAAGTGCTGGAATCTTTCGATTTCTTTCCCACGGCGAATGCCATTCTCAGTCTTTCGGAACGGCAGAATATCCGCCTTTCGTGGTCAAAAACCATCGCCCGGCCCACCTTCAAGGAGCTTTCCTTCGCACAGATACTCGACCCCATCTCCAACAGGATATTCAACGGCAGTTTGTTTACTTATGCTACGTGGGATGGAAAGATAACCGAAACCAGGATAGGAAATTTCGATGCCCGATGGGAAATGTTCATGGAAAGGGATCAGATGCTATCGGTCAGCGGTTTTTACAAGACCTTCGACCGCCCGATCGAGCTGGTACGGATACCCGAGCAGCAGACCAGTACGGAATACCAGCCCAGGAATGTGGGCGACGGGTATCTGTACGGGCTGGAGCTCGAGGTAAGAAAAGACCTGGGTTTTTTGTTTCCCGGCTGGAACAACCTCAGTGTGAGCGGAAATTTCACCCTGGTGGAATCGGTCATAGAAATGACGGAAACGGAGTATCAATCCAGGAAAACATTTGAGAAATCGGGGGAGGTGATCGGAAGAACCCGCCGGATGGCCGGGCAGTCGCCCTGGGTAATCAATGCCGGGTTTCACTACAGCCATTATGAGGCCGGGGTGGAAGCCGCCCTGTTTTTCAATGTCAAAGGTCCCACGCTCAGCATTGTAGGTGTAGGGCTTTATCCTGATATTTACGACGAACCTTTCCGGAGCCTGAATTTCAGCCTGAACCGGAAGTTCGGGGAAAACGGGAACACGGTGGTGGATTTCCGGGTTTCCAACATACTGAATGATAAAATAGTGAGCACGTTTCATTCCTATGGGGCTGAACCGACCGTATACAGCAGCATGCATCCCGGAAGGGCATTCAGCCTGGGTATCAGCCTCCGGTTTTAATCCTTCCATGGAATGCCTTACCTTTGCTGAAAAGGAAGGAATGCATGCATACCATTGAACCGCATTTTGCCTGGAGAAAGTACTACATCGCCTCGGAAGATGCGCTGTCGCCGTTCTACGGAAGGGAATACAGCGAGTTCGAGTTCACCCATGCCGTATACGACCACCTGATCCATCCCCAGTGGGATGCCTTCGGGTCGGATACCCTGTACCTGAAGATCCTGTATGTAAACTATGAAGTGGGATGCGCTATACTGGAGCTGATCGGGGAATGGAATGATACCCTGTACAATGACATCATGTACCTGAAGCGGGATGTGATCGAAGTGCTGATGGAGAACGGGGTGGACAAGTTCATTCTGATCGGGGAGAACGTGATGAATTTTCATTATTCCGATGATTCGTACTATGAAGAATGGGTGGATGAACTGGAAGAGGGCTGGATCGTGGCCATGGGCTTTCTGGATCATGTTGCGAGGGAATTCAGGCACTGCGGACTGGACAGGTTCCTGCAGATGGATCCGCATTTCGACAGCTTACCCTGGCGCACCCTGCCCCCAATGGTGCTGTACCGCTTGGTAGATGGACTGGTGACAAGAAGGCTGGGAGAGGGAAGGTGAGGAAGAGTAACCGGCTGATACCATACGGTTTGTATTTCGTATTAGGCGAATGGCCCGGCGGTTTCGTTGGAGCGACCGGCCGGTTGCCGTACAGGGTTGTACTGTTTGGGAAATACTTTCCGACAGGTCTGTTCCGTTCCTACCGAATTCCTTTAAACGGAACCTTCATTCTTTCTTCAATCCATGCTTTATCGATCACCATATTCCACTGGTCATGCTGCACAGGGAATCCAGGCCAGGCACGAAGAGCCTCCTGATACAGCGCCATCGCCTCTGTTCTTTTATTCTGAAGATCCATTATGTGTCCCATCCACACCAGGCAGGCAAAGGTCAATGCAAACGTGCTGTCGGCTGCCCTGGAAAATGAACGGTACGACTCTTCCAGAAAATTGCCGGCATAAAGCTTTAATCCCAGACTGAACCAGGTTTGCGCGTCGGACAGGTTAATTTCGGAGGCCTTCTGATAGCATTCGATGACTTCATCCGAATCACCCCCTTCATACGGAAGAGCAGATAATTGATCCTGTAATTCCTTTATTTTCGAATACTTCTCAATGATCAGGGAATCGGTTTCATTCAGGGTGAATAAGGTGGACTGAAATTCACTGGTCAGCCAGGTATCCATTATGGCAAACACATCGTACTTCTTGTATTGATGGACTTCCTTTTCAATGGACCGGAAAGTAGCAGGCAATCCTTTGGATACCAGTTGCTCATATAATTTCTTTGCCAGTGTTTCCGGCATGGAAAGATCATTCTCCCCCACACAGATCAATACAGGAATATTTGCATATAAAAGATTGGGAACGGGATCGTAAAAAGCCAGTTCCCTGTCGATATAAAAGGATTCCCAGGGGGCAAACCCGAATCCCCAGGGTTTCGAATGTTTATACTCGTTTTCAAATTCTTTCTCAGTCATATTTAACAGGGTATGATGGATCCTGCAAAGCTGTTCATACTCTGTCCGGATCTGTTCATCATTCCAGTGTTTCACCCGGCGTAATACATCTGTCATGTAGAAATTTTCAATAGACATATTGTGGCAATCCATTGCCAGTGTTGCTGATCACAGTAAAATGCATGCCAGGGGCTGATTTTTCAGCATGCTCAGTACTTTTGTGGCAACAATGCTGCCTTCGCTGTATCCGGCTATTACCAGGTCTTTTTCTTTTTTTAGTAAACCGGTCCGATTGAGCTCATCAATAAAAAACCTGATATCCATAGCCAGGTCTGTCAGATCGGGCCGGGGCAACCTGGTTGGATATACAAAGCTTCGTTTGGCTACGGTGGCTACAGAATAGCCTTTAGCCGACATGATATCGAGAAACCGGAGGTAGAAATCGTGTTTTTCCGCTACAATGCTTCCCTCTTCGGTCCAGAATGCCCCGATATTCCCCTTTTCATCGTAAGGGGTGCTGCCATTGATAAAAAGGATCATTTTATTCTGTGGCGTATGGCTTTTGATTACCTGCGCCGGCAACACAAGACCGTCATACGTTTTTACCGTAAATGTCACCGTATCGGGGTCTGCGGACAGGCACAGCGACGTGTTGGCAATAACAGAACACAGGAATATGACCAATGGAACGGATTTGTTAGTTTTCCCTGTTTTCATACCGGTAAATGATCTGTCGTTTTGTATACGACGTATCAAACGATAAACAAGTTACAGGGAAAACTGACTTCCGGAGGGATGAATGCAGGGGAGCAACGCAGGCGTTGCTCCCCTGCGTGATTTGTCAATAATTTTTATCCACGGATTGTCATTTCAATTTCATCTGCGGTGGTTACCCGGGCAAATCCAAAGGCAAGATTCAAAAGACTCGCCAGATGCATTTCCTCGTTGATGCTTCCTGTGCCGTCTGCCGGAAAGTGCACCCGGTAATCTCTATAGTATGCATCACGGGCGGTTGATTCACAACACATGTTTGTCATGATACCCGTAATCACCATGTCTTCAATTCCAAGGCAACGGAGTATGGTTTCCAGATCGGTGTTGTAAAAGGCAGAATATCTGTGTTTTAAAATTACTTTTTCATTGGGTAGTGGCTCTAATTCATGGTGAATTTCACTGTCCGGGCTTCCTTCAATACACATTCCTTCCCACCACCATTCCATGATGCCGGCATCTATCAGATCAGGATGATGAACATGGCGGGTAAAAATTACCGGCCTGCCCGTTTTTCTGAAAACTGTTACAAGCTGTTTAATTTTGGGGATGATGGCCATTCCGCCACAGGTAAATGATGGAGAATCCGGGTCAAGGAAAAACTTTTGCATATCGATGACCAGTAATGCTGCTTTCGATGGGTTCAATTTCAGAATATGCCGGTTGAAGGGTTCAATTTCTCTCAACCACAATTTTGTTTTCCGGTCGAGGGTTCCGGATGTTACATAAGGGTTCATACCTGCGGTTTAAAAGGTTCATTTGCTTTGCCGGTTTCTGGTAACCTCACTTTTTGATTCTCTGAATACACGGGTCAGCAGTCCATAAGCTTTGTTTTCCATATCGGGGAAAGAGGCGGAGGATGGTCCGGCTACGTTCAGGGCGCCTATGCGGTTGGCATTCAGCCAGGCGGTGATTACAGGAACCGGGTCTTCCCGGTCTGTCCTGATCACCAGTACCGGTTTGCGGTATATTTTGCAGGCTCTCAGGGCCCATTCCGTTCCCGGATCGTTTATCGGGCGGGGAGGGGCCAGGACCAGGGTACCGTCCGAGTCACGTACATTCCATTCCGTGCGAAGGGAGCGGGGAATATGCCATGCTTTTTCACTTCTTTCACCGGGAGTTTCCTTCAGGCGGTACCCTGCAGGTATGGTCCCGTCGGCAGCCGACCGCCCGGGCGGGCACCATCCTCCGTGGTCCAGTCCGGTATCCACGGCTGCCTGCAGGGCTGCACGATCCACGCCGGTCTGTCCTCCGGATACGACTTTTTGTAAGTGGGACATGCGATTCAGTGTTACGGATTATGCCTGCTTACCGGAAGGCAGGGGTTACGCCTGCCTTCCGGAATTGGGTTGGCAAATTCATCCGGATTGGTTTTTCCCGGATGGACCAGTCATGTTGAAGGTGTAACTATTAAAGCCTCAGTTTCCTGAAATCATCTTTCATCCGTTCCAGGTCGGCCAGCCAGGCTTCGATGTCTTCTTCGTGCTCCAGTTCGTCATTCAGAATGCCGATGGCCATCTGGTGGGTGGAATGGTCCTTGCCCATGGTGAATTCGGCAATATCCTGGTATCGCTGAATAGCACAACGCTCACCGTTCAGGTTCTGCTTCAGTATCATCTCCACATAGGGGTCGGTAGGTTCTTCATAATCGCACCCGGCCAGCTTGACCCACTGGGCAGGATTCAGTACCGGCGTTCCCCCTAGCTGGATAATGCGGTCGGTCACCTGCACGGCATGATTCAGCTCTTCATCGGCGTGGACCAGCAGCTCAGGCTCAATCTCGCTGCGCATGGGGCCTTCCATCACACGTGCTCCGATCCAGTACTGGTAATAGGCAAGCCATTCCTCCGAAAGGGCGGCGTTCAGCATCTTGATCAGTTTCGGTTTGTCAACTTTTGCAATCTTTACAGCATGTTTTCCCATACTAAATGCGTTTTAATGATTTTAACTAAAAAATATTATTCTCCTAAAGATAGCAAGAGTGAGGAAATATTTTCCGTTTTTTGCGGTAAAACAGGAGTGATATGTTATGAAATATTTTTATTGCTCCGTTCCTTCTTCGGATGGTATTTCCGGAAACAGCGGGGATCCTTTCCATAGAGGCCCAGTCCGGCAGCATACGACCGGGAACGGCAACCCCAACATGCGTCGTTCAGGGGGCACAACCGGCAGTCTTCCGGCAGGTTTTCGGGATTTTTCAGGTATTTAAAGTTTAAAAAATCCCGGTTTTTTTCCACAATACCTGCAAAGGACATGTCACCGGCCTTTTCCCTGCAGCCGTCGCGTATGGTGGCACAGGGTGAAACCGTACCGTCGTTCAGCACGGCCAGGGTGGCCGAGCAGTACTGCTTGTTCACGCAGTTCATGGGCAGTACATTGCCCGGCATGAAGCTGATGTATTTTTTGTATACTTTTTTCACTTCAGAAGGTGCAGGGATGAATTGCTTCAGCCATGCATCGCCGGTTCCGGGCCGCAAATAGGTATGGTACACATTCAGGGAAGAGACAATTCCGAATTCGGTGTGGAAATATTCCATGGTTTCGATCATATCGTCGGCCGGCTGCAGACCGGTAAACGTCACCGAGTTGAGTACCTGATCAGCCGGATAGCCTGTATCGAGCAGATGTTTTACACCATTGAGTATTACCTGCAGGTCCTCAGCCGGTCTGCCGGGGTGAAGCACCCGGTACAGCTCAGGGTTAATGGTGGATACGTGGATGGAGATCAGTCCGTTCCGGCACAGACCGGCGGTGCGTTCCACCACATTCCGGTCGGCAAAAGGCAGTCCGCCCGTCCACATATTGTTCTTCAACCCCAGATCCTGTGCTTTTTCCATAAACCGGAAGATTTCCTTTCTCAACAGAGGTTCCCCCCCCAGCCATTCAATGGCGGTGAACTTCAGCCGGGCCGTATCGTCGAGAATTTTCTCCACCAGCTTGTCTGACAGCATGTTCCGGCTCTCCGGCAGGGCATTCATATAACAGTATATGCACCCCTGGTAGCACACATCGCCTACTTCCAGCTGCAGGGAATAAAACCGGTCTTCTGCATAAGCCCGGTTGAGTTCTTCAAAATCGATCATGCGAATTCAGCAAACAAATTACATTTCCGTAAAGTACAAAATTAGAAAACAGTTAAAGAATCATAAATTATGTTGATTTTTTTGTAATAAAATAATACATCGGTTAAGTTTGTCATGAAAAACCACAAATCAATTGATTATGAATAAACTAAGAAAAGTTACAGGAATGTGTTTGATGGTTGCGGGAATGCTTTTATATTCGGGTTTATTGCTGGCCCAGGAAGTGTTGCAGCAGCAACCCCAGAGCGATTATTCCGACGAACAGATTGAACAGTTTGCCGGTGCGGTGATAAAGGTATTGCCTGTTCAGCAGGAAGCCCAGGAGAAAATGATCGAAGTGATCGAGGACAATGACCTGACAGTGGACCTTTTCAACCAGATTGCCAACCAGTTACAGACTACCGGCCAGTCAGAAGGCATTGATGAAAAGGATATGGAAAAATTCGATAAAATAGCGGGTGAGATCAAACCCATTCAGATTGAAATGAATGAAAAGGTAAACGAAGTGATCCTGGAAGAAGGGCTGAGTCCACAATTATATCATGAAATGGTGTCGGCCTATTCTTCAAATCCGAAAATCCAGCAAAAGGTGGACCAGAAGCTGGCCGAAGAGAGGGAAGAGGATGAATAACCATATTTTCCGGAAATAAAAAAAGCAGGGCATCTCACCCTGCTTTTTTTTTAGTATAATTTAAAAACCCACCGTCTTAGACGGTGGTAATGTTCTTTTGGGTTTGCCTATATTTGTAATATGAGTAAGTATAAGAAGCTTTCGCATGTTATATATAAATGTGATTACCACA
>DSCJ01000104.1 GCA_011049175.1 Bacteroidota bacterium
CAACTGGCCCTATTTACTAAAGATATGGGGGGAGGTCAATTTGAAAAATGAAAAACCAATGCCCTGTTTATGGGCATTACAAAAGAAAAAATACCGACTTTACAATTTAGTCGGATAACAGTGCATATATTTAAAGAAAATTGATAATATGTCACCCCTTCCAATCATTGAGAAAGATCCCTGGCTGGCTCCGTATGAACACATCATCAGAGCAAGGCATGAACATTTTCAGAAAACAGAAAAACAGCTCATTCAGGAAACTGGGAGCCTGAAAGCATTTGCCACCGGGCATTTGTATTTCGGACTTCATCATGAAAAAAACAGATGGGTTTTCAGGGAATGGGCTCCCAATGCTACGGAAATATTTCTTATCGGAGCCTTTTCAGACTGGAAACCGGTTAAAAAGTACCGCCTCACACCATTGCAATACGGAAACTGGGAAATTTATCTGCCGGAAGAAGCCCTGCACCATGGAGACCTGTACAAATTACTGATACGCTGGGAGGGAGGTGAAGGAGAGCGCATCCCCTCCTATACCAACCGTGTGGTGCAGGATGAACAAACAAAAATTTTCTCAGCCCAGGTGTGGGACCCTGAAACAGCCTATGCATGGAAGCATCCTTCACCACAAAAAAAAGATGAACCTCCCATTATTTATGAATCGCACGTGGGAATGGCCACTGAAGAACAAAGAACCGGAACTTACAATGAATTCAGGGAACATATCCTCCCCGAAGTGGTAGCGGGAGGGTATAATACCCTGCAGCTGATGGCCATTCAGGAACATCCCTATTACGGTTCATTCGGGTACCATGTTTCCAGTTATTTCGCCCCTTCCTCCAGGTTCGGCACACCCGACGATCTGAAACGCCTGGTGGATGAAGCACATGGAATGGGACTGGCTGTGATCATGGACCTGGTACATTCGCATGCGGTAAAAAACGTGACGGAAGGGCTGGGGCTGTTCGACGGCACACCTTATCAGTATTTTCACGATGGCCCCCGGCGCGAGCACATCGCATGGGATTCCCTGTGTTTCAACTACGGCAAACCGGAAGTGCTCCATTTTTTGCTGAGCAACTGCCAGTACTGGCTTGCAGAATTCGGATTTGACGGATTCAGATTCGACGGGGTAACCAGCATGCTGTATCTGGATCACGGTCTATCCCGTGATTTTACCGATTACAGCATGTATTATGACGGGGGGCAGGACGGTGACGCCATAACTTACCTTACACTGGCCAACCGCCTGATTCATGAAGTCAAACCGGCAGCCATTACAATCGCAGAAGAAATGAGCGGGATGCCCGGCCTGGCGGCTCCCATTAACCAGGGAGGCATGGGTTTCGATTACCGCCTGGCCATGGGAACCCCCGATTACTGGATCAAACTGATCAAGGAAGTTCCCGATGAAAACTGGAATGTGGGACAGATATTTCATGAACTCTCCCGGCACCGTGTGGAAGAGAAAACCATTGGCTATGCCGAATCGCACGATCAGGCCCTGGTAGGAGACAAAACCATAATATTCAGGCTGATGGACAAGGAAATGTATTACCACATGAACAAATCGAGCCGGAACCTGATTGTTGACCGGGGAATGGCACTTCATAAAATGATCCGTTTAGTCACCATGGCTACTGCGGGAGGAGGATACCTGAATTTCATGGGAAATGAATTCGGTCATCCGGAATGGATTGATTTTCCAAGAGAAGGAAACAACTGGTCGTACTTCTATGCCCGCCGTCAATGGAGTCTGAAAAAAAATCCCAATCTGAAATATCATTACCTCTCTGATTTTGACCGGGATATGATTGAACTGATAAAACAGTCAGGTATTCTGCACATCCCTTTCCCTATCGCTTTGGTGCAAAACGAATCCGACCAGGTGCTGGCTTTCATTCGCGGGGATCTGCTGTTCGTGTTTAATTTCAATCCCACGCGTTCGTTCACTGATTACGGGATTCCCGTACCCAAAGGAAAATACAGAGTAGCTCTTTACACCGACGACAGAAAATACGGCGGACAACATCTGATCGACACGGAGATGGATTATTACACCATTCCCGTAGCCAAATTATCAGATACCCAGGTATTGAGAATTTACATTACCCCCCGTACAGGGATCGTTTTCAGGAAAATGCCTATCCCGCGCGTCAAATAAAGCGGATCAGATCCATTTTACATAGGGGAAATCCTGGCGGTGCGGCAGATCTTCATTCTTCGGGAATATGCGGATCCCCAGATTGAAACTGCCGGGTATTACCGGTACCACCTTCGTTTTAAACCAGGCTTTCCCTCCCTCCACCTTTGCCAGTTCAAAGGGCTGGACATGGATTCTTTTGTCTTTCCCCTTCTCATCCGGCCGCGATATGATCAGCTCCAGCCCAATGTATTCGGGATTGAATTCATTCAGATCGATCTCCACGGTAATGGGATACCGCTGTCCCACCACCAGTCCCTGATCCGCTCCTTCGGGGTATTCCACCGAGACCACCTCAAGCGTTTTCCAGCGTCTGAAGAACCGGGTTTTCCATCGAACCAGCCTTTTGGCCATCTGACAGTCATGCTCCTGCATAACCGTTGTTCTCCTGTAAAGCCGTTGATAATACCGGTCAAAATAATCCTGCTGCATTCTCCAGGTTGTAAATCCGGGAGCTACTTCCGACAGGGATTTTTTTATGAGTCCCACCCACTGTTCGGGAACATCCATGTCGTTTCTGGTATAATAAGCCGGAATAATCTCATTTTCCAGGATCCGGTAAATGGTTTCGGCGTCGATCTCATCCTGAAAATCCTGGTTTTCATAGGTCCTTTCTTCCGGAAGAGCCCATCCGGCTCCTTCCCGGTAACCTTCCACCCACCATCCGTCGAGCACACTGAAATGCAGGGTGCCGTTCAGTACCGCTTTCATCCCGCTGGTCCCCGAAGCTTCCAGGGGCCGCGTGGGGGTGTTCATCCATACATCCACACTCTGAACCAGCTGACTTGCCAGTCGAATGTCATAGTTCTGCAGAAAGATGATCTTACCCAGGAATTCAGGCTGCTTGGATATTTCCACAATGCGTTTGATCAGATCCTGCCCGGCTTTATCATGCGGATGAGCTTTGCCTGCAAATAAAAACTGCACCGGACGTTTTGGGTCGTTGACGATCCGTGCCAGCCGGTCAAGATTCATGAAAATCAGATGGGCACGCTTATATGTGGCAAAACGCCTGGCAAATCCGATAGTCAGAGAATTTGGATCCAGCTTTTCAAATACCTCTACCAGGTGCTTCGGATTTTCATGTCGCTTGATCCAGTTATCCATAGCTCTTTCCTTCAGCACTTCCAGCAATTCATGCTTTTTGCCGATTTTGAGCTTCCAGATGCGTTCATCGGGCACCTCCAGGATTTTCTTCCAGCGTTCAACATCATGATGGTTTTCTTCAAAATCTTCTCCTAATGCTTCAATAAATAACTCCCTCCACTCACGGGCTGTCCATGATGGATAATGCACTCCGTTGGTTACATGGCCGATATGCAGTTCATCGGCAAGATAACCGGGGTACAATCCCACAAACATATCCCGTGCCACCCGGCCATGCAGTTCGCTAACCCCGTTCACTTCCTGTGAAAGATTGATGGCCAGATACGACATGTTAAACTCTTCTCCGGGATTCCCGGGATTCATCCGTCCCAGGCCCATAAATTCATCCCAGCTGATTTCCAGGCGGTCGGCATAGTGAGGGATGTAGGTACGGAGCATCTCTTCAGGGAAAGAATCGTGTCCGGCCGGTACGGGAGTATGTGTGGTAAAAAGGGTGGAAGCCCTCACAATTTCCTTTGCCTCGGGAAAAGTCAGCTTCATTTCCTGTATGTAATGCCGGATACGTTCCACCCCGATAAATGCAGAATGGCCCTCATTGCTGTGGAACAGGTCTCTCTTGATCTTCATAACGCGCAGGGCACGAATGCCTCCGATGCCAAGCAAAAGTTCCTGCAGCAGCCGGGTTTCACGGCTCCCTCCGTATAACCGGTGCGTGATTCCCCTGTCCTGCGGCTGATTTTCTTCCAGGTCGGCATCCAGAAGGTACAAATCCACCCGGCCCAACTCCAGCTTCCATATCCGGGCATACAAATTTCGCCCCGGTAAAACGATATTGATCAGGTAGGGTTTGCCTTTCTCATCCTTCATCAGGGTAACTGGCAACCTGTTGAAATCCTGAAAATCGTCCTGGGCATGCTGTTCCCCCAGAATGGAGATCATTTGTTTGAAATAACCATACCTGTAAAGCAGCCCTATGCCTATGATATCGGCATTCCGGTCACTGGCCTCTTTCAGATAATCACCGGCCAGAATGCCCAGTCCGCCCGAATAAATCTTTACCGATTCATGCAGGCCAAATTCCATGCTGAAATAAGCAATGCGGGGTGGTTTCTTCCTGTTTTTCTGCTTCATATAGGCAGTAAACCGGTCGGATACTCTCCTGAGTTTTCCAACATATTCGCTGTCACCGGCCAGTTCCTTCAACCGGCTGTATTCTACCCGTTCGAATAAAATCAAAGGATTGTATTCGCTGTTTTCCCAGTGTTCGGGATCAATCTGCCTGAAAAGGTCAGGTGCTTCGGTATCCCAGGTCCACCAAAGATTATTGGCCAGTTTTTGCAAATCTTTCAACCGGGCAGGCAGTTTTGACATGACGGAAACATTTTTCCACCGGGGGAAAAGCTCCGCCGGCCGTTCAATAATTTGCAGTACCTGCTCGGCCGGGGTTTCGGGTACCAGAGGTTCGGCTCTTCCTTCAGATTTGTCCAGAGCCCGGTGAAAGACTTCATAATAATAATCCAACAGATTGTCCCACAGTGCAATACGTGAAATGTCAAAAGCCAGTTCCCTGGCCTTTTCAAACTCATCAGCAGAAAGAAGGGTATATTTTTTAATAGTTTCAACCAGGTGTTTCACCACATCGGTATCATTGTCGTCGTTCCTGTCAAGCACATAAATAGCGTGATCCGTTTCTCCGGCATGATCCCGCACCCAGAGTCCAAAACCTGCCAGGCTGGTAGTAATGGTGGGAATGTGGAAAGCCAGGCTTTCCAGCGGTGTGTAACCCCAGGGTTCATAATAGGAAGGAAACACCGTTAGGTCCATTCCCACCAGCAGGTCATAATAGGAAAGGTTAAAAATCCCGTCGCGTCCATCCAGGTAGCAGGGTACGAAAATCACTTTTACCTTGTCATCCGGATTATTTTCCAGGCCTGAGTTTCGTATCCGGTTCATAATCAGGTCAATGCCCGTATCGTGCAGATGATGGGTAACATACCTGTCCTCAAGCAGATTGCCGTCAGGGTTGGCCATCCTGTCCTGCAGATCTTTTCTCGGTCCGTAATGCCCGGCCGGAATCAGAAGGAAAGCCACCACCGGGCGTTCCAGCGAGGGATCTTCATTCATCTTCCCCAGGGCATCAATAAACAGATCGATTCCTTTATTCCGGAATTCGTACCTGCCACTGTTGGCTACATACAGGGTATTATCCGGCAGTGCCTTTCCCATCATGGCATTCACAACCCGGAGCATGGCATCGCGGGCAGTTTTTCTTTTCTCGCTGAATTCACTGTTTGATGGAATAAAACTGTCATCGAACCCGTTCGGGGTTACCATGTCCACCTCCTTTCCAAGAAACTGGCTGCATTCTTTCGAAGTAATCTCACTCACGGTGGTGAACACGTCGGCATGCAGGGCAGCCAGCTTTTCAAGGGAAAGTTTCGACCGGATGTTAAAATCACGCGATACCTGCTGGGCATCATACTGAGTCAGATTTTTATACAGAGGGAAATTATTCCCTGCCAGCGACCTGCCAATAACTGTGGCATGGGTTGTAAAAACGGTGGCAATATGTGGTACTTCCGATTCGAGATACAGAATGCCCGTTCCTGTCATCCACTCATGAAACTGGGCTACCGTACGTTCTCCCGAGGTAATATTGAACCTGAAAAAACTTTCGATCACTTTGCCGGCGGCATATCCGAACAATGCCGGCTCAATATAATCCCACTGGCCCGAAAGGGAATCGAGCTTGTGGGTCTCCCAGAACCGCGCGAATATCTGATCTTTCTGAGGAAAAAACGGAGTAAAATCCACCAGTACGGCAACCGGGCGACCAGCAATTTTCCATCTGCCGGTCTTTATCCGCAATCCTTCCTCCCTTGCTTTTTCCCTCCAGAACTTAAACAACCGTGTATCTTCTTCAAACTCAGGGTGTTCATCTTCCCCCCTCCACACATCAGGACCGATCAGGATGTAATTGTTCTTTAACCGGGAAACCAGTTTTGCCGCCTTGGTCGAAATGACCGTATGGATGCCGCCAACCTTGTTGCATACTTCCCAGCTTGTTTCAAACAGGTATTCCGGCATGATTCTATTCTTATTCATTTTTTTCTGAAATTAAATGTGATCGGGAGGAATTATTTAGATGATTTTTTCCTGGTGCCGGAGGATTTTCCGGTGGTAGGAGCTTTTTTGCCTGACTTTTTCCGAACATCAGAAGCAGACTTTTCTCCTGTTTTTTTGCCTGAGGGCTTCCTGGTCGTTCCTGTTCCTTCTTTTTTCCGGGAAGAGACCTTCTTCTGCGCGGGTTTTCTGGAAGCGGGTTTTCTGGCGCCCATCCGGATTTTTTCCTCATATTTTTTGATCACCTCATCCTTCTCCCTCACCATCTGATATAATCTTGCCAGTTCCTTCTCTTCCGAAGTGCTGGGTAGTGCGGCATTCAGCCTGATCATAAAATCGCTCAGCACATTCATATAATTGATAAAGGCATCGTAGGGGGAATTGTACGGATTAAAATAGGAGTGCACCGATCCGTCGGAGAAGAATTTTGTACACATGTAATAGAAATGATCGCTGTTCTGCAGGTAATACCAGTCTTTTTTCAGACCGGGATCGTCCAGGTTCCGGATTTTATCCTTCAAACTGTACAGCTTGTTAAAGGCTTCCTCCTGAAGGGGGTTCCCCAGCCAGGCCGTCAAATCCCTCTCTTCATCCGCCCAGGAAATGGGATAAGGAACATGTATGGCCGATACCACATACAGCTTTTCTGCTATCTCCGAAGGAGTGGAAAACTGATAGGTAGATTTATCAAAAACAATGGCGGGCAGGGCTCTGAGGAATTCAAAAATACCTGTGTCAGCCCACTGGTGCTCACCAAAAGTCTCATAATCCATAAACAAATTGAGCACTTCTTCACGGGGAGGAATCGTATTAATCCACGATACAAACTTGTCAGCTGTCAATGGCCATTCGTTCCATGATTTGTTGGAAAAACGGAAAGCTATATCGTCGCTCAGCTTAAAATTTCTCAGAAGCACTTTTAATTTGGGATTAATGGCATTGGCATATAAAAAGTTGGGGCTTTTCCACCCCAGCACATGCTTTGCCCCTTCGGTCAGCATAACCCTGTATCCCATATCGGCAACCATGGCGCCGATTTCATCGGAATAGATATGCTCAGTATTCCGGAAAGCGGTAGGTTCCTGACCGAACAAGGTTTTTATTCTCTCCGCATGCATTTTTACCTGCATTTCAAATTCTTCCCGGTCTTTCAGCGAGGCCAGTGAATGAGCCCAGGTTTCGGCCAGAAATTCAACCTGACCGGTCTGTGCCAGCTTCCGAAAACTTTCCAGAACCTCGGGCGCATAGAGCTCGAACTGCTCAAGCGCCATGCCGGAAATGGAAAACGACACCTTGAACTTACCCTGGTGCTTTTTGATCAGATCCAGAATGATCTCATTGGCTGGAAGATAACAGTGATTGGCTACCTTCCTTACAACGGACTCATTGAGATAATCATCATAGTAATACTGGTCATTCCCTATATCGAAAAACCTGAATCTTCGCAAACGAAAGGGTTGATGAACCTGAAAAAAAAGACATATTGTTTTCATGCAATCTTAGGATTTGCCTTGATTTAACACATCATAATAAACATCCCTCACCTGGCGGGCCGATTCATCCCACCGGAGATTGTCCACCTCAATTTTTCCATATTTTTTAAACATGGTTGACAGAGCGGGATAATTCAACAGGCCGTAAATGGAGTCGGCAATGGCATCAATATCCCAAAAATCCACCTTAATGGCATATGTCAGGATCTCAGCCACACCCGACTGGCGGCTGATGATCACCGGCACATTGCTCTGCATGGCTTCCAGCGGAGAAATGCCGAAAGGTTCTGACACGGAAGGCATAATATACAGATCGCTCATCCGGAGCATATCAAATACATCGTCTCCCTTCAGGAACCCGGTAAAATGAAACCTGTCGGTGATCCTGAGCTGGGCAGCCCGCAGGATCATCTTTTCCATCAGGTCGCCGCTGCCAGCCATAATGAAACGAACATTCCGCATTTTCTTCAACACCCGGAATGCGGCTTCAATAAAATATTCCGGGCCTTTTTGCATGGTGATCCTGCCCAGGAAAGTAACAATCTTATCGTCCACCCCTTTTCGCAATCCCATAGGCTTATGATCTTCCAGGGGCTCAACAGCATTATATACGGTAACCACCTTTTCGGGAGGAATACCGTATTTTTCGATAACAATGCTCCGGGTGAGGTTACTGACTGCAATAATTCGGTCGGCCGCTTCCATTCCCCTTTTTTCAATGGCATATACATCGGGGTTGACACTCCCGCCGCTGCGGTCAAAGTCAGTGGCATGCACGTGAATAATCAGAGGTTTGCCCGAGGCCATTTTGGCTGCAATTCCGGCAGGATAAGCCAGCCAGTCGTGTGCATGGATCAGGTCGAATTCCTCATCCCGGCCGATGATCCCCGCTACCAGAGCATAATTGGCAATTTCATCCAGCAACCCCGGCCCGTATTCCCCTGAAAACACAATTCTTCCTTCCTCGTCAATGTGGAGAAACCGTTTGTTTCCGGCTTCTTCCCGGGAATGAATCTTTTCATATTCCTTGGGGTCCATATAGGGAATCAGGTGGGAAGCCACCTCCAGGTAATCGAATTTCTTTCTGAACGATTCAATATCCAGCCTTTTGCGGGTAATGGGAATATCGCCGGCCCCGATCAGGCGAATGGCCGTCTGGTCTTCATCCCCGTATGCCCGGGGAACCACAAACAACACATCCACATCGCTCAGGGTCGACATCCCCCGCGTAAGACCGTAGCTGGCCGTTCCCAATCCGCCCGAGATGTGCGGAGGAAACTCCCATCCAAACATTAACACTCTCATGTACAGGATATCTGTTTAATAAATATAATTAATTTTATGAAGACACTTCTTCCGTTTCCTGTAACAGATTGATCATTTGCAGTACGGCAGCCACACTCCAGGCCTGTGAAATAGCCCCGCGCGGACGATGTGGCGGGTCGCCGTCATAAATTTCCGACAGGGTCCCCACCCCATGGATGGTCATCTCTTCTTCCATTCCGTTCAGGATTTTCCTGAACATCCCGTAAGCAGACCGCGGGTTGACCTTCAAATAGCCCAGACAGAAAAATTCCAGTAACCACGGCCATACGGTTCCCTGATGATAAGCCCGGTCACGTTCTTCCTGGGTACCCTGATACACACCCCGGTAAAGTTTGTTTCGTGGTGAAAGGGTCCGCAATCCTTTGGGCGTGAGCAGTTCTTTCTCAATGACCTCCAGCACCGACCGGATCATCAGATCATCGAGCATCACATGGTCAAGGGCAGTAGCTATCACCATATTCGGCCTGACACTCCAGTCGGCGATATCCTCATTTACATAATCCGCCAGGAAACCACGTTCCTGATTCCAGAAGGTATCCAGGAATGACTCCCTGATGAGCGGAGGAAGTTCTTTCCACTCCTTTACAAAAGCTTTATCACCGAACTCTTCAGCCAGCCCCAGAGTAAATTGTATGGCATTGTACCATAGAGCATTGATCTCAACAGCATACCCATTCCTTGGAGTTACCGGAACACCATTCACCACCGCATCCATCCAGGTAAGTGCCTTTCCCGGAACACCGGAATAAATCAGACCGTTGGCATCCATCCGGATGCCGAAATCTGTACCCTGCCGGTAGGCTTTCAGTACAGCCTTCATGGAAGGTCCGTATTCTTCCCACAGTTCTTCTCTCAATCCCGTATATTTCAAATATTCCTGCAGGGAGCGAAAAAACCACAGGGGTGCATCCACCGAATTGTAAACATATTTCCCGCTGCCACCCATGTTGGGAAACAATCCGCCCTTCATGCGTTTCTTCATGGTTGCCAGCACCTCACGGCAGGTATCCGCATCACCATACGCCAGGGTCAGGCCGGGCAGGGCAATAAATGTATCTCTTCCCCAGCTGCCGAACCAGGGGTATCCGGCTACTACTTCAGTATCATCCTCCAGACGCTGAATAAACTGACGGGCTGCATTTACCAGGCAGGCCCGTAAACTGTCTCTCGGTTCCCTCTTTTTCAGTTCGGCGGTAAATTTTCGCTTTAAAACCAGAGGAGATTCTTCCGTAACGGAAGCCGAAAATACAATGCTTTCCCCCTTTTTGATGGGTAGTTCAAAATAACCCGGAACATACAGATCCTCCCGAAAATCATACCCCCTGCGCTGCTCCTCCAGATATTCGATGTTGTAATACCAGTGGGGAACATGCACATAATCCGGGGTTTTATTGAACTGCATATGCAGATACGGGAAACCGGGATACATACGTACCCTCACCCCGTTCGAAACCTTATGAGCCCTGAAACTGGCATCCATATTGGAGTGCGTCAGCTCGTGCATATTCCTGAATGCCAGAAACGGTTTGAACCGGAGGATGGTGGGGGAATGAGCCTCCACCAGCGTATACCTGATCAGAATCTGTGGCTTGTTCTCCACCAGCAAACTGTCCTGCTCAAGCACAACCCCTCCCACACGGTAAACTGTTTTTGCCACCAGGTCAATCTCAAAATCACGGATGTATTTATGCCCTTTCGGATCATAATGATCGCCATCATACTTGTGTATGCCCAGATTAAATATCTGATCATGCTGGATAACCGACACATCCAGTGTGGATAACAGCACATATTTTTCCCATCCGAATTGTTTCAGGGGAGTCACCAGCAGGCCATGATACTTTCTCGTATTGCAGCTAATGATGGTAGAACAGGCATAGGCTCCCGAACGGTTCGTCTTGAGTATTTCGCGATTCAGCGAATACTCCAGATTGATCAACTGTGTTTTGTCAAACTGAATGTAACCCATAGATGCATCCTTTAATCAGTTTTTATCTCTTTTCCAGCTACTTTATCCCTGCAAAACAGGCCTACAAATATCAACATTTTTTCATTCATACTCAACGCTTTGGGAAATAATTACATTATTTTCACATAAAGAACAGACAGGTTGGGGGAACGAGTCGGCCAAGGCTGACCAGGTAAAGGGTTTTTGGTTAAAATTTATTTATCTTCGCAGGGTGTTCCTGCATACAGGCCATTGCCCCCGAACAATTAAATACAATTTTTGTATATAATATAACAACATTTTCCCTTCTATGAAAAAAAATATACCATACCTTGTCGCCGCAATGATTATTGCCCTGGGATTTTCATGCCGGCCGTCGGAAAGACCGGTGCGTCTTGAGGCTTCTTTCCAGAATGCAGCAAACGATTCTTTTTTTATATCCGAAGTTTTTACTGAATCTGTAAACCGGATCGATTCCCTGCAGGCCGGACATGACGGATCTTTCACGTGGAAAACCAGGATCAGCCAGCCGTCTTTTTACCTTGTGGAACGCCATCCGGGGGAACAGATCATCCTGATCATTCACCCCGGAGAACATATTTCCATATCGGGCAACATCAGCGATCCCATGAACAGTATTGTTATTGAAGGTTCCAGCGATTCGGAACGCCTCCTCGAGCTGAACCGTGCCCTTACCCGCAATCTTATGGAACTGGATTCCCTGTTTGACGCTTATCAGGACCCCGCTACCGGATCTTTCAATAGGAATTACCTGGATGAAATAAACACCCGGGCTCAGCAGATACACGAAAAACAAAGAGAATACAATATACGTTTCATTGAACAGGATCCGGGATCCCTGGCCAACCTCATTGCCCTGCACCAGCAAATATCCCAGCAGCAACCGGTACTAGACCTGATCGAAGATTATGAAATTTTCGCACGTACTGACTCCATCCTGTACCATCTGTACCCTGAAAATGAGCCAGTACAGGCCATGCACCGGAATGTACTGGCTGCCGGTGAATATCACCAGCGAAATATGCTAAAGGACGAAGTGGTGGGAATTGGCCGGATAGCCCCTGAAATCAAACTTCCTTCCCCACAGGGCGATACCATTGCGCTGTCGTCTACCCGGGGAAATATCGTGCTGCTCGATTTCTGGGCAGGATGGTGTCCTCCCTGCCGCCAGGAAAATCCCAACCTGGTGAGAATCTATAATGATTACAAAAACAGGGGCTTCCGGGTATACCAGGTTTCCATTGACCGGGAAAGAGAAACCTGGCTGAATGCCATTGAAGAAGATCATCTGGAAGAATTCATACATGTAAGCGATCTGAAATACTGGGAGTCTCCCGTTCTGGGAAAATACTATATTGAGTCCATCCCTGCTAATTTCCTGCTGAACGAAAAAGGCAGGATCATCGCCCGCAACCTCAGGGGAAATGCTCTGGAAGAAAAACTGGCAGAGATTTTTGAAAACCGGTAATACCATGACCAGATACCTGCCTTTTCTTACGCTGTTCCTTCTGCTGGCTTCATGCCACCGTAACCGGGTAGTCATCCGGGGAACACTTGAAAACGGATCTGCTATCCCGGTCGTGCTGGAAGAAATGGATATCGAATCCGTCCGTTCCGTTGATTCGGTGGTTACCGGCCGGAATGGGAAGTTTGTTTTCAGATACGATACCAAACAACCCCGGTTCCTTTACCTGAAAATTAACGGACATGCTCCCGTCACCCTGCTGGCCAAACCCGGCGAGAATATCGTTTTTCATGCATCAGCCGACCGGCTGCCCGGTGAATACCAGGTGACAGGATCACCCGGGTCCGTGCTGGTCCAGGAACTGGATCAGCAACTGCGGAAAACCATCGGTACACTGGATTCCCTCCAAACCCTCTATGACAGCCTGGCAGCAAACCCTGCTCCGGCCGGACGGCTTGAAGAACTGGAAGCCGAATACGCACAGGTAATCAAAAACCAGCGGCAATACAGCATCCGGTTTATCATGCAGCACACCGGATCACTGGCCTCTTACATGGCCATGTACCAGAAACTGAATCCCGAAACCTATGTACTGAACACTACTTTCGACCTTCAGTACATGAAGATTCTTTCCGACTCCCTGGGAAAATATTTTCCCCGCTCCGCATATGTCAGAGCTCTGAAATCCGATCTGGAAACAGAAATGGCACAATACCGCAGCGAACAGATGAAACGGTTGATAGAGAACATGGAAGCCACTCCGTTCGATGTGGCCCTTCCCAACCTGGAAGGTGACACGGTACCCCTTAGTTCACTGCAGGGCCATTATACCCTGCTGAATTTCTGGAGTACCGCCCATGCCGAAAGTATGCAGGAAAACCGGTATATTAACCGGCTCTTTCAAAAATACGCGCCCAGCGGGTTCAGGGTTTACCAGGTAGCTCTTGATACAAACCAAACGCTGGTAAAACGGATCATGGAATACGAGGATTATTCCTGGATCCAGGTGATCGATACCGAAATGGAACGTTCCAGAACGGCCCTGTTACTGAATGTACGGGATCTTCCTGCAAATTTCCTGATAAATCCCAAAGGGGAATTCATCGCCAGAGACCTTTACGGCGATGCCCTCAGGCAAAAACTTTCCCAGATTTATGACTGACCGGCCCGGAAAAGAGGTGTTTTTTATCTCCGATGCCCACCTGGGTTTCCCATCCCTCAGCCGGAGCCTTCCGCGGGAAAAAATGCTTGTCCGTTGGCTGCGGGAAATAAAACCCCGGACACAGGCCCTCTTTCTGGTAGGCGATATGTTCGACTTCTGGTACGAATATAAACGCGTGGTTCCCAGGGGATTTACCCGTTTCCTCGGAGAGGTGGCCTGTTTTACCGATGAAGGAATTCCAGTGCATTTTTTTACAGGAAACCACGATCTGTGGACAACCGACTACCTGGAAAAAGAAACCGGTATGATCATTCACCGAGAACCCCTGCGCACCCGCATCGGGCACCACCGTTTTCTGATTGCCCACGGCGACGGCCTGGGACCGGGTGAGCGGGGTTACAAATTAATGAAACGGATTTTCAGAAGCC
The DNA here is from genome assembly GCA_011049175.1 of Bacteroidota bacterium. GTDB lineage: Bacteria > Bacteroidota > Bacteroidia > Bacteroidales > VadinHA17 > HyVt-105. The sequence continues at coordinate 14,277 of DSCJ01000104.1, forward strand.
GTATCCTTCAGTGGTGTTTCTCCCGCCTCCATCCGAATTTTTCCCTCTGGTTCGGTCATACCTGGTCACATTCCAGCCGGAGAGCCCGGGAAAACGAACCGTTTCTGGGCGCAGATAAAGAACACCTGTTTCAGTACGCAAAAAAGGAAAACGAAAATGACCCTGTAGATTATTTTATTTTCGGACACAGGCACCATCCCGTGCTGGAAAAACTGAATGAAAATTCAAAAATTATATACCTGGGCGACTGGGTCGATCACTTTACCTACGCGGTATACAACGGGGAAAAAGTGGAACTGAAAAAATACAGGTAAGGATTTTCCTCTGCGGCCGGGAAAATTCTATCGCAAAAGATAGGCCAGAAAAACCCCGATATAGTTCCCCACAGCGTATCCGGCAATCCCAATGATCAGCCCGGTCAGTATCACTTCCCTGTTTTTCAGCGCACCTGCAATCACCGGAACAAAGGGCGGGGAGCAGATCAGGGCACTACCCGAAATAATCACTGTGTCGGCATCCAGCCTGAAAACCCTGGCCAGCAGGGCATGTAAAATATGTGAACCAAACATGGCCAGCCCCACATACCAGAAAAGGGAGAAGGAAATGTCGGCCAGTTGCCTGATATCGGCCATTGAAGCCACCACCAGACAAAAAATCAGAATGAGATACATACCGGCTTGAAAGGTCATTTTGATCCCCTTTACCCGGGGAACAAACGAAAAACCAATCCCGAAAGTAGTGATCAGCAGGATAATAGCTGCTGTGGAAAAATCGGACGGGAACAGCTTGCTCAGGAGAAAACTGACCCCCGTAATCCCAACTGAAAGGCCAAACGCGGCCAGAATAGGAAAAAAGTTCTTTTTCAGCAGAATGCCCCGGTAGGAATCGAATGCTTCGTCCAGGTTATCAGGCTCCCCCGCAATCTCTGCCTTTTTGAACGGACGAAGGAAGGTAAGAAATACACGCTGCCCCACCGACAGGATGAACACCAGATACAGGGCTCCCAGAGCCAGCTCATAGGTGTGGGTCATGATGTACAGCTCCTGGTCCACATTCAGGGCAGTTTTCATGGCTGCCAGGTTGGGTGTTCCACCGGTATAAATGGCCACCAGCATGCCGGCCACTTTCCAGTTCTCAGGAAGCTGATCGCGGAAAAGATAAAAACCGGCCACCACCATGAGGATCACCGTGAACAATCCGAGCAGCAGCGATTTCATGGCCGTGGCAGCCTGTGAAAACCATGATCTTACATCCATGGAAAAAAGGATCAGAGGCAGGGCCAGAGGAATGGTCAGGTTCGTCATCAATTCCTGGTACTTTGCCGCTCCCTCGGGCAAAATACCCGCATTGCCAATGATCAGACCCACTGCATAACAGATCAGTACTGCCCCGATCTTCTTCATAATGGAAAAATAATGCTCCAGGTACAATATCACCACCGGAGCCAGAATGAAAAAGGCCAGTAAAATAATGAATTTGTAGTGCATGGATTTTTCTTTAGGGTAGTTTCAGAATAAGCATGGTTCCCGGATCAATATGCCCATGCCGATCCGGTCAGGCCAAATAAAACAACATTTGCGGGAAATTCAAATTCATTCGGCAATTATTTTGTAAATTAGAGGAATTCGAAATCCGGTATTGGCAAAACAACCAAACTGTTAACCCTATGAAAAGGAAAATCAATCAGCTTGTCAGCGACTACAACAGGGGCAGGATCGGACGTCGGGAGTTCACGAAAAAAATGGCCGTACTGGCCGGAGCAACCACCGCTTCGGCAGGCATTATTTCACTCGCAGGGTCCTGTACCGGAAAATCAGGCAGAGAGAATACGGAACTGGAGAACGGGTTCATCACCTACCCCGGACACACCGGCGATGTACGTGCTTATCTCTCTGTTCCGGACGGAAAGAAAAAATACCCTGCCGTAATCATTATTCATGAAAACAGGGGGCTGGTGCCCCATATCATGGATGTGAACCGGCGCATGGCCGGGGAAGGATTTCTGGCCCTGGCACCCGATGCCCTATCACCTCTGGGAGGAACTCCGGAAGACGACCCCGATCGGGGCCGCACCCTGATCGGTCAGCTGGACCGGGAAGATACGGTCAAGGATTTTGTTGCTGCTGTAAAATACCTGAAAACCCATCCCCGGTCTACCGGAAAGGTAGGATGCACCGGCTTCTGCTGGGGAGGAGGCATGACCAACCAGGTGGCTGTGAATGCCCCGGATCTGGATGCAGCAGCACCCTACTACGGAGCCCAGCCCGACCCGGCAGAGGTACCGAAGATCAAAGCTCCCGTTATGGCCCATTACGCAGGTGATGATGCCCGCATCAATGCGGGTATTGAAGCTTTTGAAGAAGCCCTGAAAAAAGCGGGGATCGAATACCAGATCTTCATCTATGAAGGGGCCAAACATGCCTTCAATAACGACTCCAACCCCGACCGGTATCATCCCGAAGCAGCCAGGCTGGCCTGGGAAAGAACGGTTCAATTCTTTAAGGAAAAACTGGGCGAAGAGAAGTAATCCCGTCAACAGGGTTGACCCAGCGTTTGGCAACCATAACGGGCCCTGCTATTCCCTGTCAGAGCGCCCCGCCGTTCCATACAGCCGCCACGGTATCGGCAAAGGGTTTTATATGTTTGAAAAAGAGTCTGTATCCTGCACACAGGTAATTCAAACCCGGTTCTCCTGAGGGAGTCCTGACAAAACGATTCCTGGGGCATTCTCCGTTACACATGTCCAGCACGTCGCATTCCAGGCAATACCGTGGCAGGCTGTCGCTTTTGGCCCGGCCGAAGGCCTGCTGCCGGGGATCGTCCAGCAGGTGCCGAAGGTCAGTGCCCCCAATGTTGCCCAAAAGATGGGAGTGATCCACATAGTGGTCGCATGAATAAAAATCACCGTTCCATTCCACAACCGGCACCCGGCCGCAGGTCTTTTTGAACAGACACAGGGTATGGTCTTGATGGAAGGCTGAACGCAGTGCCTCTTCGAAAATCTGCACCTGCAGCCGGCCGATATCCTTTTCTTTCCATTCATCAAATACCGTACACAGAAACTCCCCAAAATCGCGTGAAGGGACACTTTCATGACTCACTCCTTCCGGTCTCCCCGGCCGGTGCTCCACCAGGGGAAGAAAGGTAATGAACCGGGCCCCCAGTGATTTGAAGAAACGGTAAACTTCCAGCGGAGTCTTTACATTTTCGCGATGCACCACACATAAAATCTCAAAAGGGATCCCGTATGCACGGAGCAGCTCCAGCCCCTTCATGGTACGGTGGAAAGCAGACTGTCCCTGCCGGTTTTTCCGGAACCGGTCATGGAATGACTGCGGACCGTCAAGACTCACCCCCACCATAAAATTTTCTTCTGCAAAGAAACGGCACCAGGTATGGTTCAGCAGGGTGGCATTGGTCTGTATCCCGTTGAATACCCGTTGCTCCGGCCTCCTGTGTTTTTCCTGCCATACAGCGGCCTGCCTGAAAAATTCCACTCCGGCCAGAGTGGGTTCTCCCCCGTGCCAGGAGAAAAACACCGGTGACCCGCCGGTAGCCTCCAGGTGCTGAACAATATATTTTTCCAGCAGCGATGCAGACATGACCGATTGATTGCCGTGCAGCAATTCCTCCTTATCCAGGTAGTAACAATAGGCACACCGCAGGTTGCAACGGGCTCCCACGGGTTTCACAAAAACCTGGAAATCAGGGTCGATATTTTCCATCATTTTTCACTGGTGGCTATGGTTTCCTAATTACCATCATATTCATCCAGCCCACCCTTCGCGGTCGAGGTTGCGGTACTGAATGGCCTCGGCCAGGTGAGAAGGCAAAATATCCGGGCATTTTTCCAGATCGGCAATGGTACGCGATACTTTCAGAATACGGTCGTAGGCCCGGGCCGACAATCCCAGCTTATCCATGGCATTTTTCAGGATCAGGCGTCCCGATTCGTTCAGATTGCAGTATTTCCTCAGCATACGTGAAGTCATCTGTGCATTGCAGAACACTCCATTTTCTTCCTTGAAACGGGTTTCCTGCACCTTCCGGGCTTCCGTCACTCTTTCCCTGACAGCCAGGCTGGGTTCGGCTTCCCCTATATCGCCCAGTTTTTCAAAAGGCACCGGCACCACCTCAATGTGAATATCGATACGATCGAGGAGCGGGCCGGAAATGCGGTGCAGGTATTTCTGTACCACCCCGGGAGTACATACACAGGGCTTGTCGGGGTGGTTGTAATAACCGCAGGGACAGGGGTTCATTGAAGCAACCAGCATGAAACTGGCCGGGTATTCCACGGCAAACCGGGCCCTGCTGATGGTGATCACACGGTCTTCCAGGGGCTGGCGCATCACCTCCAGCACCGTTCGCTTGAATTCGGGTAGTTCATCGAGGAACAACACTCCGTTGTGGGCCAGGGATATTTCCCCCGGCTGGGGATAGGAGCCGCCTCCCACCAGGGCCACGTCGGAAATCGTGTGGTGAGGCGACCGGAACGGCCGGCAGGTCATCAGCGAGGCATTGCTCTCCATTTTCCCGGCCACGGAGTGTATTTTGGTGGTTTCCAGGGCTTCCTCAAGGCTCAGCGGGGGAACGATGGTCGGCAACCGCCGGGCCAGCATGGTTTTACCGGCACCCGGCGGCCCAATCATTATAACATTGTGCCCTCCTGCCGCGGCAATTTCCAGGGCCCTTTTCACATTTTCCTGCCCTTTCACATCGGCAAAATCCACATCGTACCGGTTCCCTTGCCTTTCAAACTCTGCTTCCAGATCGATGTACACCGGCTCGGGTGTGTTTTTTTCTTCCAGCATATCCACCACCTCCCGCAAATGCCCCAGCCCATATACTTCCAGCCCTTTTACCACGGCCGCTTCCCGGGCATTGGCCCCGGGAACAATCAGACGCCGGAAACCCGCTTCCCGCGCCTGCAAAGCCATGGGAAGCACCCCCTTCACCGGATGCAAGCCCCCGTCGAGCGACAGTTCCCCCATCATCACGGTGGTTTCCAGATTCTTTGCGGAGATCTGGCCGGAAGCCGCCAGAATGCCCACAGCCAGAGGAAGGTCATAGGCCGAACCCTCTTTCCGGATATCCGCCGGAGCCATGTTCACCGTGATGCACATGCCCGGCCATTCGAACCCGTTGGTCTTCAGGGAAGATACAATCCGTTGCTGGCTTTCTTTTACCGCATTGTCGGGTAACCCCACCAGATGGAACTTGAAACCCCGCGATGCATGCACTTCAACGGTAATGGACGTGGCATTGATACCATGCACCGCGCTGGCATAGGTTTTTACCAACATAATGAAAAAAAATATTAATTATATTTATGTATTGTTTTATTATATATTGTTTTATTTATATTATATTTATATATATTTAAATATTATTCATTACTACATAAATAATATTTTCCCACAGTGCGTCATGGTGAGGGGTTGGAGTAGTTAAATGTAATAAAATCAATGGATTTTCTGAAGGAATATTTCTAATCATTACTTTTATAAGAAAAACAAGATGACACAGGTTCCTTCTTCAGATTCTCTCAAAAAACGCTGGTACCGCATTATTTTCGAAACAAAGACACCTGCCGGCAAATGGTTCGACATGATCCTGCTGATTCTGATCCTGATCAGCGTCGTTGTGGTGATCATGGAAAGCATGGCACCCGTTAACCGGCAATACGGGAAGTGGCTGCGGACCATCGAATGGATTATCACACTGGCTTTCACGGTTGAATACATAATTAGGATCATGGTGGTTCGTAAACCGTTCAGGTATATCTTCAGTTTTTACGGGATCATCGATTTTCTGGCGGTGATTCCCACCTATATAGGGCTTTTTCTGGCAGGCACTCACAGCATGGTGGTTATCAGGGCCCTGCGGTTACTACGGATTTTTCGTATTATGAAATTTAACAGGTACATGGATGAAGGTTCGATAATTGCCAGAGCATTGATAGCCAGCCGCCGGAAGATCGCTGTTTTTCTGTTTGGCGTGTTCACCGTAGTGATCATCATAGGCACGCTGATGCACCTGATTGAGGGGCCGGAAAACGGTTTCAGTAACATTCCCAGGGGAATTTACTGGTCCATTGTAACCCTCACTACCGTGGGATACGGCGATCTATATCCTGCCACCACGGCAGGCCGTTTCATTGCCAGTTTCGTGATGATACTGGGATACGCCATCATTGCCGTTCCCACGGGTATCGTCACAGCTGAAATGAGCCGGAACAAAGAAAACGGAAATACCAGAAAATGCCAGCAATGCGGAAAACAACATCATCAGGATCATGCCCGGTACTGTAACCGATGCGGCACACGCCTGCCGGAATCCTGATCAGGGTTGCAAAACCAGCAATCCGCAGCCCGTACCTTGCAAGAATCTGATACCAGGGGTTCTGTTCTCAGAAGGTTTCCGTGCTTGCGGAAATTTCCATACCTTTGCCATCAAGAATCACAGGCCATGGCATTACCCAGTTTTTTCAAAATCAACAAGAACCGCAGGTTCAACTATATACCGCGATATTACGACCCCGGCAAGGAAGAGCTCGAGGAAAGGATACGGGATATTGAGATCGAAATGGGAGTGAGCCGGAAAGATGACGAAGTGTACACACCCCGCATACACCGGGGCATGATGACAGGACGCCACTCCTCGCGAAGAAAAGCGAATTTTCAGTCCAATCTGCGGTTGCTGGTCATTCTGGCCATCCTGCTGCTGATTTCCTACATTCTTTTCTTTGCCTGAACCGGTAAGCTGACCCGTGCATGACCGATATTATCCGACTTCTGCCTGATTCAGTGGCCAACCAGATTGCTGCCGGGGAAGTGATCCAGCGGCCGGCATCCGTTGTAAAGGAGCTGGTAGAAAACTCCATAGATGCCGGGGCAACGGAAATAAAAGTGGTGGTACGCGATGCAGGGAAAACCCTGGTGCAGGTGATCGACAACGGCAGCGGAATGACGGAAACCGACGCCCGTATGGCCTTCGAACGGCATGCCACCTCCAAGATCAACAGTGCCGATGATCTTTTTTCCATCCGGACCATGGGGTTCCGCGGGGAAGCCCTTGCCTCCGTAGCCGCAGTAGCCCAGGTGGAAACCAAAACACGGCAGCCAGACGATGAAACAGGCACTTTTCTGGAAATTCATGGTTCAGAAGTGATCACCCAGGAACCGGTGGCCTGTCCGGCAGGAACCCAACTATCGGTCAAAAATCTGTTTTACAATATTCCGGCCCGGCGACGGTTCCTGAAAACCGATTCCACCGAGCTCAGGCATATTATTACGGAATTCCAGCGGGCCGCCCTGGCCTGCCCTTCCATTGCCTTTTCACTTATTCACAATCAAACCGGGATATACCAGCTTCCAGAAGCACCCCTCCGCCAGCGTATCGCCCATATTTTCGGAAAAGGCATGAACCAGCACCTCATTCCCCTGGAGGCGGAAACCAGCATCGTAAAGATCAGCGGGTTCATCGGGAAACCTGAAATGGCAAAAAAAACCACCGGAGAGCAGTTCTTTTTTGTGAATCACCGTTTCATGCGTCACGCATATTTTCACAAAGCGGTGACCGAAGCCTTCGAACCGGTTCTCCCGGCCGATTCCCTTCCTTCCTATTTCATCTGTTTTGAAATTCTTCCCGATCATATTGATGTGAATATTCATCCCACCAAAACCGAGATCAAATTCGAAGACGAAAGGGCTGTATGGCAAATATTGCATGCTACTGTAAGGGAGGCCCTGGGAAAATTCAACATCACCCCCTCGCTGGATTTCGACCGGGAAGGGGTTCCCGAAATACCGCCCCTGGGAAGAAAACAGGAAATAAAGCCTCCGCAGATCGATATCAATACCGGGTACAATCCTTTTTCCCCTCCGGGGAACAC
>DSCJ01000029.1 GCA_011049175.1 Bacteroidota bacterium
ATGCCAGGGTCCAGCCCGATCTCGTTCAGGATCAGAATACCTTGTTTCCTGGCTTCCCCCTCAAGGACCTGCATTTCCGGCTTAACATAAGATGTGGTAACCAGGTTCCTGCGGTGCTTCAGGCAGTGTTTGGCTACCAGCAGGTGGTGGGCATAGGGCAGGAGGCTTACCACCACCTCGTGGTCGCTCACCAGGCGGTCCAGGGTGGTTTCGTCGTCTACTGTCCAGGCTACTGCTTTTCCCAAAGAATGCCCCCGGATCATGGCTTCTGCTTTTGAGACGGTTCGGCTGGCAAGGGTCACATGCACCCCGTTTTCCAGCAGGTATCGTACCATGGGCCTGGCTACCATCCCGGCACCGAGAATCAGTACTTTATGCATATTATTTCCTTTTGACATGGGCCCTAAATGTAGAAACTATTTTCCTGAATGTGCATGCTGTTGAATGTGTACAGGCCTATTTTACAACATGCCGTGAGCGGGGCAGGTATCCCTGTTACCTGTACGTTGTAAGAAGAGGGGTGCCTTCCGTCTGGCTGTGAAATTCCTCTTATGATTTTATGATAGGTAACCCTTTATTTCCTCCTCGCTGCTTTCAACTCCCAGAGCCTGGACAATACGGTTTACAAAGTTAAAATAGGCCACCACCAGTGTCGCATCCAGTATGGCCTGGTCTGACAGCCCGGCCGATCTCAGCTTTTCTGTGCCCTGAGGATCGTCGAATTGCGATGGGTTCACCGTCAGGTTTTCCGCAAATTCGCACAGAATTATCTGGGTTTCTGTCAGACCGGCATTCCGGTAATCGGTAATAAATTGTTCTATTTTTTTATCATTTTTCCAGTACTGGTTCAGAGCCTCGGCATGGTGGAGGCGGCAGTATTGGCAACCATTTTTTACGGAGACCACTACCGCCATCATCTCCCGGTCAGCCCTCGACAGTTCCGACCTCGAAAACATGATCTCCAAATACAGATCAATATGTTTTTCAATAGTTTCCGGGCGTAAGCTCTGGATTTTATGCACTTCGGCCAGTTTGCCCCTTTTCCTGATCAGATCATTGTAGATCTCAAGCAGCCGGCCGGAGGCTTCATGGTACTCCGTTACTTTGATTCTTGCCATTGGTTTTTTCTTTTTAGATGCAGGTTTCATTGTAAATATATTGAACTATTTTTCTCCTCAAGCCAGGTAAATAAACGGATTTTATATGCCATCATGACACAATGAAAAAGGAATAATGGCAAAAAAGAGGGGATCCCTGTGGATCCCCTCTTTGGAAGACAGGAAAAAGAAGTCAAATTATTGTTTTATCCAGGTGGTGTTGAACACGTCGTAAATAAAACCTTCCTCTTCGGTAAGGAGATGAGCCCAGTTATCGATCAGGATCTGCGAACCGTCTTCCGCAATGGTTCCAGTGATCGGTGTTTCTCCTGCTTCGGTATAGAGCGCCGGGGGAGGATAGCTCCAGGTGATGTCTTTCAGGTTTCCTCCGAAAAATACCCCGATATCACCGTATCCTTCACCGTAAGGCTGCCCCAGGGTTTGTCCGGGTTCTACCGAAATGGTCAGGGCTTCCTTATCGATGGTGGCAATCACCGGTTCATCCGATCCACTGACTCCCGTGATTTGTACCTGGACAAGCTGCTCGGGTACGGGTGAGACGGTAACCGTCCAGGTTTCGTCGTACACACCTGGCCCGTCATAGCTGATCGCTTCCACCGTATAGTTACCCAGCCAGTTTTTCAGGGGATGTTCATCGTCGGCGAGGGTGACTTCCAGGGTACTTTCCTCTGCGATCCGGTAATCCCGGCTGTTCGATGCGATTTGCAGGGTGAACGTTTTATCTCCTGTAAACTCGGTATTGTTAACGGGAGTAATGGTTATCCGGGTTACACCGATTTCCACGGGCACCTCTTTGGATGAAATGGCATAATCCTGTCCTTCGATGGCAGGATTACTGTGTCCCTCCATGGATACTTCCAGGATGATGTCGGTTCCTTCCATACCTGAGGGGGCTCCGAGATAGATCTCGACCTCTTTTCCTTCGGCCTGGTCTTCGGGAATCAGCAGGGCATTCTGTTTAAATCCCACCACGGCCATGGATTCATTGAATACGATCCTTTCTTTTTCGCAGGAAGCGATGAGCAGGATCATCAACATGAGGGGGCTGAATTTCAGTGCAAATGTTTTCATGGTACTGATCATTTTAAATTAGTTGGATGAATATCCCGGATTCTGTTCGATGTTGGCATTGGAATCAATTTCTGCCTGGGGAATGGGCATGGCCCACAGGTAGTTCTGCACGGGAGTTCCTCCGGGAATGAAGGCCACATCTTCATTGGCTGCACCGCTGTAATCCGTCCTTTCAAGTGAACGCTGGGTACGGGCCAGGTCAAACAGTTCATGGCCTTCGAAACAGAGCTCCCTTCTGCGTTCATCATAAATATCCTGAAGGCTTACTGTGGTGGCACCGGTCAGTCCCCGCCGGGTTCGGATGGCGTTGTAATCATCCAGAGCGGTAACACCGGTGATGCTGGCTCCGTTCAACAGGGCTTCGGCTCTGATGAGGTACATTTCAGACAGGCGCAGTACGGGAACATTGTATTCCCTCCGGGGGGTGTTCCCCAGCCTTCCCGGATATTTCAGGGTCCAGTATTCCCCCGGGTATTTGGCGGGTTCCTGAAAAAGAGCAGCCCTGACATCTCCCGGTTCATAAAGGTCCAGAAGATCGTGAGAGGCAGCAATATCCCCGTAACCTTCCGGGTCAACCATATAGGATATGGCCAGCCAGTATCCGTGGGCATCGTTTCCCTCCGATCCGTCAACCTGAAAGATCACCTCGTCAGCCGGTCCCACATTTCCCCAGTAGCCGTTCTGGTCCCAGGTAGTGTAATCTTCCTCCCCGAACAGAGAGTAGGGGCTGTTTTGAATGATGTCGGTGGCCATGTCGGCGGCTCCCTGCCAGTTCTCCATGTAAAGGTAAACCTTGGCAAGCAGGGCTTTTGCGCTCCAGGAAGTGGCCCAGGCCCCGTCGTTTCCTTTGGGATTGGTTTCATCCAGTATGGGAACGGCATCCTGCAGGTCGGTCACAATCTGGTCGTATACTTCTCCCACGGTGTTTCTGGCAGGATACTGGTTTTCGGTAACCAGTACCAGAGGTACACCGGGATTGTCCCGCCCCGAAGCATAGGGCTGGGCATACATTCTGAGCATATCAAAGTATGCCAGAGCGCGCAGAAAAAGATTCTCACCCTTCAGCTCCAAAATGCTTTCCTCACTCACCCCGGCCTCTGAAAATCCGCCGTCAATGACATTGATCACATTGTTCGCCCGGGCAATGGTTTGATAGGCCGTTGTCCACAACAGTGAAGTGGCCGAGGGCGAATTGATCCAGAAATACTCGTCGGTATAGCGGCCCGAACTGATGGGACCGATCTTGGCATTTCCTCCTTTCAGGTCGGCAGTGAGTACAAAACCGGCTCCATACCAGTTGGTAGCACAGAGCTGGGTGTATGTACCTGCAGTGGCTGACTCAAGACCCCGGTATGATGAGAGGGTCAGCTCGTCCGACTGGTCCAGGCGCGGAAACTCTTCCAGAAAATCCTTGCTGCAGGAGATCAGGATGCCTGCCAGCAGGATGGGAATGGTTATGCTTTTATATAAACGTGTTTTCATGTCTGCTTAGGATTTTGCTTGGTTAGAATGAAAGTTCAACTCCGAAAACGATCTTTTTGGTAAGCGGATAGATGCCGAATCCGGTCCCTTCCACGCCTCTTTCCGGATCCCAGTAATCCACATCGTGGAAGGTATACAGGTTCAGGGCGCTGGCATAAACCCTCATCCGGTCGAGTTTCATCTGATTTACCAGCCGGCCGGGCAGGTGGTAGGAAAGGGTCACATTTTTTACCCTGAGATAATCGGCGTCGTACATCCAGCGGGTACTTCTGAATCCGCTTGAGTTGGTGGAGTTATCGGCAATCGGTTTGGGGTTGCGGGCCACATCTCCCGGCTCTTTCCAGTAATCCATGGCGGTGTTGGCCTGATTGCCCAGCCACAGGTAACCGTCGCCGTTGATATATCGGTTTTCTTCAATGACAACCTGGTGACCGGTCTTGAATTCCATGCTCACATCCAACACCAGCCCTTTCCAGGCCACCCGCGGAGTGATGCCTCCCGTGAAACGGGGCTCGGGACTTCCGGCAATGTAGCGGCGCGCCTTTGCGTAACTGTTCGTTAAAGTCCCCCTGCCACCGGTATCGGGGTCTTCGGTCCACCACATGGCTTCGCCTGTACCCGGATTCACCCCGGCATAATCATACAGGTAAAAACTGTACAATGATTCGCCTTTGCGGTGCAAAATGCGGTTGTTGTCGGGATTGATGAACTGATAGTCTTTCCCCAGGTCCAGTATTTCACTGCGGTTGTGGGCCAGGTTGAATCCCATTTCGAAACTGAAATCCTTGTTTTCGACAGCATTCCAGTTGACCAGAATCTCCCAGCCGCTGTTTTTCACCTCACCGACATTGGTCCGGATGGAGGTGAATCCCGAGGTGTGCGACAGGGGATAATCCAGCAGCATGTCCTCGGTGTAGCGGGTGTAAAAATCGATGGTTCCTGTGAATTTCCCGAAAAGGGCATAGTCCACTCCGATATTGTATTCGCGGTTGGTTTCCCATCCCAGTTCCGGATTGGCCGGCTGTGAAGGCACCAGGCCATTTACCCCGTTGTATTCCTCGGTGGTATAGAGGCCGTACTGGTCGTAATTGCCGATGTTGTAGTTTCCGCTCATCCCGTAGCTGGCTCTCAATTTGAGCTGGTTGATGAAATCAAGATTTTCGGCAAAGGCTTCCCTGTGGATGTTCCATGACCCCCCCAGCGACCAGAAAGTGCCCCAGCGGTTGTCGGCTCCGAACCGGGATGAACCGTCGGTCCGTATGCTGGCCTGGAAATAATATTTGCCGTCGAAATTATAATACAGCAATCCAAACCAGGAAAGCAGGGTAAATGCATTTTCATCATAATCCACCTCGTCCTTTTCGGTGGTGGAAGTGGTGGGGAAAGGAATGTCCGGATCCACATCGGGTGAATACACGAAATAACTGTTATCTGTGTATTTCATGGCCTCCTGACCGGCAATGCCCTGCAGGTTATGGTTTCCAATGCTTCTGGTATAGGTTAGGGTGTTTGAGGTGGTCATCTGGGCGTACCGGGTCCTGCTGGTCTGCAGGGTCCCCAGATCGGTGGTAGGATCGGCTTTGGGCGACCAGTACCGTCTACCTTCGCCGTCGGCGTATTCATAATTGTTGGTAGTTCTGAAGATGAGCTCATCCAGAATGGTCCATTCGAAGAAGAGATTTCCGATAAACCGGTTCATTTTTTCCCATTGGTCATCATATTCGGCAGCAGCCCTGGGATTGGTGTTTCCGTTCTCGGGCACCACCAGGTTGTAAGTACCGTCATCGTTCTTGTTCCGCGTGTAAGGCGACAGCAGGGTGGCTCCGAACAAGGGATTTACAAAATACAGGTCTTGCATGGCCACATCGTTGGTAATGCTGTGTGATGCATTGATACGGGTTCCCATTTTCAGGCGATCGCCTATCCTGTGGTCAAGGTTCATGCGGGCCTGGAATTTTTCGTAATCTACCCCGTAAAACACCCCTTCCAGGTTTTCATAACTGCCCGAGAAGTAATGGGTGGTTTTGTCGTTTCCACCTTCCACGCTCAGCTCGGCGTTGTAGGTTTTCCCCGTGCGTGTCAGCACATCGAGCCAGTCGGTGGTAACCGAATCACGCAGGGAAAGGGGGAAGTAATACCGGGAATTGGACGGGTCATCCGGGTCCTTTCCCGCATTGATCACGGCGTCCCTCGACCAGGTAAGGTAATCTTCCGGTCCCAGCACCCCGTAATCGTTATCGTTAGCCAGCCGGTCATAACCCGTCGATACGCGGAAATTCATTTTCGATTCTCCGGATTTTCCTGATTTTGTCGTGACCAGGATCACCCCGTTGGCTGCCCTGGATCCGTATATGGAGGCGGCTGCAGCATCTTTCAGAATGGAAATGGATTCAATATCGTTGGGATTCAGTGATGAAAGGGCATTACCCGTATTGGTGAAGTAGTTTTGATTTCCCTCCATCACGGGGATCCCGTCGATCACATAAAGAGGCTGTGTTCCGGCCAGGATGGAACTGATCCCCCTGATTCTTACCTCTGTTTCACTGCCAGGCTGGCCCGAGGTGGCTGACACCACCACACCGGCCACCTTGCCGGAAAGCATTTTGTCAATGCTTGTTTCAGGGACATCCCGGATATTGTCATTGCCAACCACGCCCACGGAACCCGTTTTGGCTTCCCGGCGCTGAACTCCGTAAGCAACCACAAATACTTCATCCAGCCCCAGTACATCGGGCTCCATCACCACATGGATCGTGTTACGGCCTTCAACGGGGATTTCCTGTGTTTTCATTCCTACGAAGGAAAACACCAGGAACCGGGTGTCTTCTGAAACCGTCAGGGAATAATTCCCGTCGATGTCGGTAATGGTCCCCCGGGTAGTGCCTTTTTCCACGACCGATACGCCCGGTAGCGGCTGGCCGTCATCGCCTGAGGTGACCGTTCCTGATATCCTGAACTCCTGCGCCAGGCCGTTCGACCAGGCCAGAAGAAATCCAAGGATAAGAACAATACTGATTCTTTTCATAGATCGAAATTTTAGGTTAATAATCATGGTTTGCACCAACATGGCGCGCTATGCATGCTTTATTGGCTTGCTACTGAAAAGGCAGGGCCGTCGCTCAGACAACCCTGCCTGCATTCTGTGCCTCTGCCATGAACCGGAACGGTTCTCTAAAAGAATATGGATATCAGGTGCTGAACGGTAAGGGTACGAAGCAATCCTTTTTGAATAATAACCCCCTTGATTATCTATGAAAAGATGATTATATTTGTACAGCACACTCTTCCACTTTTTTCAGGGTGCAGAAGAGACACATTATGCAACATTCCCGGTTTCCTCAAAAAACCGGGAATGTTTTTTTCATGCTATTCGAAAGAACCCGCTGCGGCAGCCTTCTCCGGATTGGGAGAACCCTGTCCGTTCTCTGGATTTTATCACAAATAGTGCCAGGCAATGCATGTACCTGGTAATGAAACGAATGATTTTGAGTGCTGTGATGGCTGCCCGGTTGCCGGTGTCCAGAACCGGCACAGGAGTGTACGCATTCGTACACCCTGTGGCAGATAGAAGAACGGGTTCTTCAGGGGATATTTTACCTGGATTTGATAAAACGGCTGATCATGATGGGGCCGGTCTCATTTCTGAGTTCGATGAGGTACATGCCGGTTTTAAATCCGGAAACATCCATGCCTGAGCGGATGGCGTTTTCTCCGGCCGTTTTTACCAGCCGCCCGGCCAGGTCGTATATCCTGACCTCCCGGACAGAAATGGCCGGATCATGGCGGAAGAAAATGTAGCTGGAAGAAGGGTTCGGGTATACCAGGTTCTTGACAAAATCCAATGCCGGTACAAAATCCGGACCCTGCGGGGGAGCCCCAATACCCAGGACGATTTCCACTTCCAGGTAATTATTGTACAGATCGGTTAAAGAGAATTGGATGGTGTCGGTTTCCGGATCGTCTTCCGTGAATACCCGGTTGGTTTTCAGGGTATCCCCGTCCAGGGTATAGTCGGGGATCCAGGCATCGAAAACCAGGGTGGAATCGCAGTGGAGCGACAGGTTGTAGGCATTGTCTTTGGCTTCGTCAATAACTTCCACCACTCCAACAGGGGTCCCGGGGGGCTGATCGAGCTCTACGGTTACCTCCGACAGAACAATATCTGTGGGGTAATAGTAAGGTTGTATGCCGACTACGGCTGCCTGGTTTTCATTGTAGTTGTGCGAGGTGCCCGGGGTGAGGTTATCCAGCACATAATATCCGTCGTATTGTCCTCCCCAGCCCCAGTTGATGTGAAACATCCTGCCATACATCACCCCGTCTACATTGAAGGCATGGCCGGGTTCGCCGTCGTCGGCATCGCCCGAATAAATCAGTGGCCGCCCCTTCAGCAACTGATCATTGATCAGTGCCTTCCATTTTTCATCAGTGAAAAAGCTGCGTCTTTTGTAGCTGATGTCTTTGGAATAGTAAAAATATTCCTTCAGGGCGGCAGAGGTATTGCTGGTTTGTGTGCCCGACCCGTCGGGACCGAAATTCATTTCTGTAGCCACGGCGCAATGATACAGCAGCAGGGCATTGTAATCGTCGGACGACGAAACCGACATGGAATCCCAGTAATAGGTGGTGGCACCGAAATCAGCGTATTGCACCCCGTAATCTTCGTGGTAATAATTTTTATTTCCCGTACCGGTTTCCGGGACCCGGAAAACGCTCATGGCCTGGGCCATGGCTACGGCCACGCAACCCACATAAACATGCCCCCCGGGGCCCTCGGGATCCTCCGGGCAGAAACGGTTGTATCCCTGGCCCTGGTTCCAGGTGACTTCGATCAGGGGATCGACCATGACCTCCTCTTCGGTTTGCTCAAAGGATTTTTCGGTGGTCAGCAACTCTTTCCACCGGGGATGTTCCTCCATTACCTGATCTTCAATACTTTCTTTTATCTGAATGTGTGCCCTGTTTATCCAGTGGTAGGCAGGATTGTTCTTATCTGGATCAGGCGGTTCGAACCTGCCTTTGAAAGAAAAACCGATTACAGGTTCTGCTTCGCTGGAAGCGCTCATCAGGATCCAGCCTTCCGGTTCAAGCCGGATAATGTACAGGGAGGGCTGTTTGTCAGAGGGCCACGGTTCTGCGATGGACACGGGCCGGGCCCCTTCAGGAAAATACTCACTCATAAAACGGTTGGCGGCCTGCAGAAGGGTTTCTTCCGAAATGGTCTGACCTGAAAGGGATAATTGGCAGAGCAAGAAACATGCATAAAGCAGGAAAATGCGGAAAGGCTGGTTCATTTCCTTTGTAACGGTATACCGGTTTGATTTCTGTTTAACAAATATAATGCTTTTTTGTTTTCCGCTTCCAGGTTCCTGTAACGATCTGGTTTAGTGTATGAAAAAAGAGGATACCCGCCGGGTATCCTCTTTTTATACTGAATCTGGTGTGATTCAACGTCTACCTTTTCGTCCAGGTGGTGTTGAAGCAGTCCCAGATATAGTTGCCGTAATCCTGAAGAACCATCGTCCATCGGTCGACAGACATGGAGCCGTCGGCTTCAATGTCCCCCACCAGGGGTTCTTCTTCATCAAAGCCGCTGAGATCGGTTTCCCCCCAGTATACAATGGTTGGACCGTATCCGTAGGCGTTGCCGGCATTCTGACCGGGAGCAATGGTAATGGTCATTTCCTCCGGATCAAATGTGGCGATAATCGGCTGATCTCCTCCACCCACTCCCAGCAACTGAAGCTGATCGGGATTTCCTGCTACCGGAGAAGTGGTAACCACCCAGTTCTCATCCCAGGCTCCGGGGCTGCCGTAGCTGGCTGCAAACACGTCATAGGTTCCGATCCACTGGTTCAGCGGGTGCTCATCGTCCTTGATGGTCACCACGGCAGATCTCTGAACAGCCTGCTCGTAATCCTTGCTGTTGGATACAATAGTGACCGTAAACGTCTTGTCACCCGTGAAGATGTCATTATCCACCGGGATGATGGCGACTTTGGTTACGCCCACTTCCAGGGTTACCTGCTTGGATTCGATGGTATAATCCTCTCCTTCTATGGCGGGATTGGCATGACCTTCGGTGGAAACCTCCAGGGTTACTTCTGTGGGCGCCGTACCGGAAGTAGCTCCCAGATACAGGATAATGGAATCCCCCTCGGCTTCTGGAATATCAAAAGCGTCGGACTGGAACCCCACAACGGCGAGGGAAGTGTCGAACATGATCCTTTCCTGCTCACAGGCTGCGAACAGCAGGACCACGGAAAGGACCAGACTTAATTTGATTATGTAGTTTTTCATAATGCGTCAAATTTTAAATGTTACTAATAACCGGGGTTCTGCTCCATGTTGACGTTGGCGTCGATTTCAGCCTGCGGGATGGGCATGGCCCAGAGATAGTTGTCCAGGGCTGAGCCACCTTCAATAAACGGTACGTTCTGGTTTTCCACCCCGTCATAGTGGGTGCGTACCAGGTCGCGCTGGGTACGGGCCAGGTCGAACAGTTCGTTGCCTTCGAAGCAGAGTTCCCTGCGGCGTTCAGCGTAAATATCCGTCAAACTCACCGTTGCGGCAGCAGCCAGTCCGCGTTTGGTACGGATGGCGTTGTAGTCATCCAGGGGGTTATATCCGGAAGCGCCGTTCAAAGCCGCTTCGGCCCGGATGAGGTACATTTCTGCCAGGCGCAGAACGGGTACGTTGTATTCCCTTTTGGGTTCCTTGCCCAGGCGGCCCGGATATTTCAGGGTCCAGAATTCACCCGGGTATTCAGGCGGTTCCAGGAACAGGTCAGCACGCACATCGCCGGCTTCATACAGGTTCAGCAAATCGTTCGAGGTGGCAATATCACCGTATCCATAGGGATCCACCATGTAGGAAATAGCCAGCCAGTAACCGTGGGAAGAGTTGCCTTCCGATCCGTCTACCTGGAAGATGATCTCGTCACCTCCTGCACCGTAAACGGAAGGATCGTCGCCCCAGTATCCGCCATTGTCCCAGGTGGTGTAATCGGCTTCTTCAAAAAGCGCAAACTCGACAAATGGATCCCCAGTTATTACTTCATCAGCCAGATCTGCAGCACCCTGCCAGTTTTCCATGTACAGGTACACCTTGGCCAGGAGGGCTTTGGCGGCCCAGCTGGTGGCCCAGGCTCCGTCGCTGCCGCGGGGATTGGTTCCCGGAAGCAGGTCGATGGCATCGAGAAGGTCGTCTACCACCTGGTCGTACACTTCGCCCACGGTGTTCCGTTCCGGGTAAGCGTTTTCCGTTACCAGTACCACGGGAACGCCCAGGTTGTCGCGTCCGGCCGAATAAGGCTGGCAGTACATCCGGGCCATGTCAAAATGGGCCAGGGCGCGGAGGAAGAGGTTTTCTCCTTT
The DNA here is from genome assembly GCA_011049175.1 of Bacteroidota bacterium. GTDB lineage: Bacteria > Bacteroidota > Bacteroidia > Bacteroidales > VadinHA17 > HyVt-105. The sequence continues at coordinate 11,048 of DSCJ01000029.1, forward strand.
GAGAACATTCAGATCTTCCTGGGCCACACCTGTCTCGGAAAAACCGGCGTCAATGGCATTGATCACATTGTTGGCCCGGGCTATGGTATTGTAGGCCGTGGTCCACAGGTTGGAGGTCTGGTCAGGGTTATTGATCCAGAAATATTCGGGAATATACCTGCCCGATGAAACGGACCCTCTTTTAGCATTCCCGCCCTTCAGGTCGGCGGTGATTACCAACCCTGCGCCATACCAGTTGGTATGGCAGAGATTGGAATAGGCTCCAGCCGTAGCTTTCTCAAGTCCGACGTAGGTTGACAGGGTCAACTGGTCAGACTGACTCAGCCGGGGGAATTCTTCCAGGAAATCCTCGCTGCATGATGCAAGCATTCCCAGGATCATGATTCCGGCCAGTATTTTGATAGAAAATTTTGCTTTCATAGGTAATAAATATTTATGGGTTTAGAATGACAACTCAACACCAAACATGAATTTCTTGGTGAGCGGATAGATACCGAAACCCGTACCGTCCACACCCCTTTCAGGATCGAAGTAATCCACATCGTGGAAGGTGTAAAGGTTCACGGCGCTTCCGTAGATCCTCATATTCTGCAGTTTCATGCTGCTCACCAGGTTTTTGGGAAGGTTGTAGGAAAGGGTCACGTTCTTGACTCGGAGGTAATCGCCGTCGAACATCCAGCGGGTGTTGTAATACCCGTATGAGCTGGTGGAGTTGTCGGCAATGGGCTTGGGGTTCCGGGTGATGTCGCCCGGTTCTTTCCAGTAATCCAGAGCGGTGTTGGCCACATTCCTCAGCCAGAAATTACCGTCGGAGTTGAGGTAGCGGTTTTCTTCGATCAGCACCTGGTGTCCGGTTTTAAATTCCAGGTTCACGTCGAGCATGATTCCTTTCCAGGTAAGGCTGGGGTTGATCCCTCCCGTGAATTTCGGTTCGGGAGATCCGGCGATGAACCTGCGGGCCTGTGCGTATGAGTTGGTCAGTTCGCCTCTTCCGCCTGTATCGGGATCTTCCGTCCACCACAGGGCTTCGCCGTTGGCGGGGTTCACCCCGGCGTAATCGTAGAGGTAGAAGCTGTACAGGTGCTCGCCCACCTTATGCAGAATACGGGCGTTTGATGTGCTGATGAACTGCTCGTCTTTTCCCAGGTCAAGGATCTCGCTGCTGTTGTGGGCGATGTTGAAGCCCAGGTCAAACCGCAGGTCGCGTGTGTTCACAGCATTCCAGTTCAGGAGGAACTCCCAGCCTGTATTGGCCAGTTCCCCGATGTTCATCCGGATGGAGCTGAATCCCGAGGTGCGTGACAGGGGATAGTTCAGCAGCATATCTTCGGTATAACGCTTGTATACTTCGAATGAACCGGTGAATTTGTCGAACACGGCAAAGTCAAGCCCCACGTTGTATTCCCGGTTGGTTTCCCATCCCAGGTCGGGGTTGGCCGGCTGAGAGGGTGCGAAACCCACGGCGCCGTTGTACTGAACGGTTCCGTAAAGGCCGTACTGCTCGTAATTGCCGATATTGAAGTTACCGCTGAGCCCGTAGCTGGCACGCAGCTTCATCTGGTTGATGAAATCGAGGTTTTCCATGAATGCTTCCCTGTGGATATTCCAGGAAGCGCCCACCGACCAGAACGTACCCCAGCGGGTGTCTTTTCCGAAACGGGATGAACCGTCGCTACGTACACTGGCCTGCAGGTAATACTTGCTGTCGAAGTTGTAGTAGGCCAGTCCGAAGAATGAGAGCAGGGTGTAGGAGGATTCTCCGTAATCCGTTTGGTCATCTTTCGATGAAGCCGTTGGTGGAAAAGGAATGTTGGGGTCTACTTTGGGAGAATAGATGTAGTAAGAATTGGAGAAGTACCTGGAAGCTTCCTGTCCTCCGATCAGCTGCATGTTGTGTGCTCCGAAAGAATTTTCGTAAGTCAGGGTATTCGAAGTGGTCAGCAGCTGGTACTTGGTGGTGGAAACCTGAAGGGTTGCCACTCCGGAATATTCTGCCTTATCCGACCAGTACCTTCTTCCTTCACCTCCGGTGTATTCATAGCTGTTGGTGGTTTTGGCGGTCAGGCCGTCGAGGATGCTCCATTCCAGGTAAATGTTCCCCAGGAACCGGTTCTGCTTTTCCCACTGTTCGTCGTGTTCGGCCGTAGCCAGCGGGTTGGTGTTGGCCCAGTAGCCGATATTCAGGTTGTAGGTTCCGTCATCATTATAAATAGGAGTGAATGGTGACAGGAGCATCCCGGCAAAGATGGGGTTCACGTAATACAGTGACTGCATGGCCACGTCGTTTGAGTAGGTGTGGCTGGCGTTGATACGGGTTCCCATTTTCAGTTTATTGTTCAACTGGTGGTCGATGTTCGACCGGAAGGCGAATTTTTCGAAATCCACTCCATAGAAAGCTCCTTCATGTTTTTCATACCCTCCTGAAAAGTAATGGGTGGTTTTATCCGTTCCTCCTTCGAAGCTGAGCTCGGCATTGTAAATGTGTCCGGTGCGTGTCAGCTCGTCCAGCCAGTCGGTGTACGAGGAATCGCGCAGGGATTCGGGAAAATAATACCTGGCATTCGAAGGATCGTCAGGATCCAATCCGGCATTGTACACGGCATCCCTTATATAGGTGATGTAGTCGTCGTAGGGCATGGTACCGTAGCCGTTGTCATTGGCGAGGTAGTCGAAACCGGTGGAAGCCCGGAAACTGGTTTTCGAAGCCCCGGCTTTCCCGGATTTGGTGGTGATCAAAATCACCCCGTTGGCGGCCCTTGACCCGTAGATAGAAGCGGCGGCTGCGTCTTTCAGAACCGAAATTGACTCAATGTCGTTGGGGTTCAGGTTCGAAAGGGCGTTCCCCGTGTTGGTGAAATAGGTCTGGTCGCCGGTCATCACCGGAATCCCGTCGATCACGTACAGGGGGTCGTTTCCGGCAAATATGGAGCTGTTTCCTCTGATGCGGATCTGGGTATTACTACCCGGCTGACCTGTGCTGGCAGAAACCACCAGCCCGGCTATCTTACCGGCCAGCATCTTGTCAATACTGGTTTCAGGTACATCCTGCAGCTTGTCGCCGCCGACCACACCCACTGATCCGGTTTTGGCTTCACGGCGCTGGATGCCGTAGGCCACAACGAACACTTCGTCAAGCCCCAGTACATCCTGCTCCATCACCACATCGATGGTGGTGCGGCCTTCAATGGGAACTTCCACGGTTTTCATTCCCACAAAAGAGAATACAAGTGTTCGGGCAGTTTGGGGAACGGTCAGGGAATAATTACCGTTGATGTCGGTAATTGTACCCAGGGTGGTTCCCTTCTGCACAACAGATACCCCGGGCAACGGCAAACCGTCTTCAGCAGAGGTTACCGTTCCGGTAATCCGGATTTCCTGAGCGAATGCCACCGACACCGACAGGAGCAATCCGAAAATCAGAATGGTTAATCTTTTCATAGATAATGGTATTAGGTTAACAATAATTAAGGGTGAAATGAATTATTCAAAAAGGATTGCTAAAGTATAAAAAATAAATAACAAAAAAAAATCAAAGAAATAAAAAAAAGGGTCCCAATGTGCGTGATGAGACCCCTTATATAATATTGATATGGCTTCATGAAGCGGATCATCCATGAACAGGTGGCAGATAACGTGGCCAGGAAACGGCATGGAATAAGGTGTGTACAATTTTCCAAAAGCCTGATACTTAACCTGTTAGCTCCACAGAAAAGATTTGCCATCTGCAAATACTTTTCTGCCGTCCATGAATGACTCCGCTCACGAAGCACTTCCCCCGGCTTCCCCACAACGCCGGGATATATTTTATAAATATGTTCTATTGAACAAATATTTTTACAACACATTATCCGGTTTGCTAAACCGGAATAGTCGATGTTTTTTTATTATTGGCACATATTATGCCAAAGATTATAAGGCGGATATTCTGAACCATATAGCCTGGAATGGTTACGGAGCAGAAGGTATAAAAATGTCCAGTTTTGTTACAGGGTGTGTACGCATGCGGACATCCCGGCCGGGTTGTTTTGTGCAGAGACTATCTGTTGAAAAGAAATGAAGAATTCATTCGATGAAGGCAGGATGAATGTGTATTTTTGCATACAGGCAGAATGGGTTGCACCCATTCCTGAGAGAGCTTATGGCCGGAGAACCGAAATATGTGGATACCCCGCTGATGAGGCAATATAACCGCATCAAGGCCAAACATCCTGATGCGATTTTGCTGTTCCGGGTGGGCGATTTCTATGAAACTTTCGGGGAAGATGCCATCCGTACCTCGGAGATTCTGGGGATCACCCTTACGCGCCGGGCTAACGGAGCCGCTTCCTATGTTGAACTGGCGGGATTTCCGTACCATGCGCTCGATAATTACCTGCCCCGGCTGGTGCGTGCCGGCCAGCGGGTGGCCATCTGTGAACAGCTTGAAGATCCGAAACTGGCCAAAAAAATCGTCAAACGGGGAATCACCGAAATGGTTACCCCCGGGGTCAGCTTTAACGAAAATGTGCTGAACCACCGGGAGAATAATTTTCTGGCCGGTGTGTCTGCCACCGGCGAACTCCATGGGGTGGCCTTCCTGGATATTTCCACGGGCGAATTTTTTACTGCCCAGGGAAACAGGGAGTATGTGGAAAAGCTGCTGAACAGTTTTCAGCCCAAGGAGGTGCTGGTGGAAAAGGCGGCACACAAAAACTTTATCGAACTGTTCGGTTCCCGGTATTACGTATACAAGCTGGATGACTGGGCTTTCAGGGAAGAAACGGCGGAAGACCGCCTGAAAAAACAGTTCGGCACGGCTTCCCTGAAAGGGTTCGGTATTGAGGGCATGCCCCTGGGTATCGTTGCCGCGGGAGCCATTTTGCATTACCTCGACCTGACCCGCCACGACAGGCTCGACCATATATCAGCCATTACCCGGATAGAAGAAGAAAAATATGTGTGGCTGGACAAGTTTACTGTGCGCAACCTCGAATTGTTCCATACCCTGCAGGAAGGAGGGAAAGCCCTGGTGGACGTGATCGACCGTACCGTATCACCCATGGGATCCAGGATGATGCGGAGGTGGATCAGCCTGCCCCTGAAAGAAACGGCCCGCATCATAGAGAGGCAGGATGTAGTGGAATACCTGGTGAAGGAGAGCCGGAAACAGGAAGCCATACGGGAACACCTCAAACGGGTGGGCGACCTGGAACGGATCATTTCCAGGGTGGCGGTGGGACGGATCACTCCCCGCGAGGTCATGCAGCTCAAAAATGCCCTGGAGGCCCTGGCGCCCCTGAGGGAACTTTGTGCGGAGTCGGGTGTGGAACCCCTGGAAAGAATGGCCGAACAGATCAACCTGTGCACCGGAGCTGCCGAAAGGATCAGCAGGGAACTGGAACCGGATCTGCCCGTGCAGGTTGGCAGGGGGAAGGTGATGAAAAAGGGAGTTTCCACCGAACTGGACGAATTGCGCGATATTCTTTATTCGGGGAAAGATTACCTGGTAGAACTTCAGGAAAGGGAAAGCAGACAAACCGGGATCCCTTCCCTGAAAGTAGGATATAATAATGTTTTCGGATATTATATTGAGGTAAGGAACACCCACCGGGATAAGGTGCCTGAGAATTGGATCAGAAAACAGACCCTGGTCAGTGCTGAACGGTATATTACCGGCGAGCTGAAAGAATACGAAAGCAAAATACTGGGTGCGGAGGAGAAGATCCTGGAACTGGAAACCCGGTTGTTCCAGGAACTTGTGAGCTGGCTCGGGGAATATGTTGCCGCCATTCAACTGAACGCTTCCATCCTGGCCAGGCTCGATTGCCTGTCGGCTTTTGCAGAAGCCGCCGCGGAAAACCAATACTGCCGGCCGGAGGTGGACGATTCCGATTGCCTGGATATACGTGACGGCAGGCACCCCGTGATAGAAAAAATGCTTCCGCCGGATGAAGAGTATATTCCTAACGACGTATATCTTGATAACCGGGAACAGCAGATTATGATCATTACGGGCCCGAACATGTCAGGAAAATCGGCCCTCCTCCGTCAAACGGCCCTGATTGTTCTGATGGCCCAGATGGGTTCGTTCGTTCCCGCCAGCCGGGCAAAGATCGGAGTGGTGGATAAAATTTTCACCCGTGTGGGGGCCTCCGATAATATTTCCCTGGGGGAATCAACTTTTATGGTAGAAATGAATGAAACGGCCAGCATTTTAAACAACCTGTCTCCCCGCAGCCTGGTGTTGCTCGATGAAATCGGGCGGGGAACCAGCACCTACGACGGAATATCCATTGCCTGGGCCATGGTGGAATACATCCACGAGCACCCGGCAAACAGCGCCAAAACCCTGTTTGCCACCCATTACCATGAACTGAATGAAATGGAAAAGTCCTATTCCCGTGTCCGGAATTTCAATGTATCGGTGAAGGAAACGGACAACCGGGTAATTTTTTTACGCAAACTCAGACCGGGCGGGGTGGAGCACAGTTTCGGGATTCATGTGGCACGTATGGCCGGTATGCCCAGAAGCGTGATACAACGGGCAGGAGAGATTCTGGCAGAACTGGAAGGGAAGCGCAGGCAGGGTCCCCTTTCAAAGCCTGTTTCCACCCTGGCGCAGCACAGGGAAGGTTTCCAGATGAGTTTCTTCCAGCTCGATGATCCGGTGCTTAAGCAGATCAGGGATGAACTCATGGGCCTGGATATTAATAACCTTACCCCTGTGGAAGCCCTGAATAAGCTGAATGAGATCAAAAAGCACCTGGGGGCACGGTAATGGTTTTTTTTGGATTTTTTCCTGTTGGTTAGAAAAAATTCGTATTTTTGCACCCACGACTGAAGAAATGCGGAAATAGCTCAGTTGGTAGAGCACGACCTTGCCAAGGTCGGGGTCGCGGGTTCGAGTCCCGTTTTCCGCTCGAAGAACAGAAACCGGAGGCGGAATCAGGGTATTCCGCTTTTTTGTTCTGATATGCCGGATAACGGATCTCTGCCCGGATGGCGGAACTGGTAGACGCGCTGGACTTAAAATCCAGTGGACATTTTGTCCTTGGGGGTTCAAGTCCCCCTCCGGGTACATTGCCCGCCTGAGCTTTCTCCACTGCCGAAACGTAGCGAAGGTGGCAGCGAAGGCGGGTTGAAACAGAACCCTCTTTTGCTATCGCGTAAGAATGATCAACTTCGAAGGGCTACTTTCAGCATCATGCTCAATATTGCTGAAAGTTCATCAGGATTCAGTAGCAGGGATCGAAGGCACTTCATTGGAATTGCCAGGGGTAGTGCTTTCGAATGTGTTGCCATTATGGAGTATCTTTTTGACTCAGGTGAGATCACCAGCAATGATTATTATTCATCCTTCAAAAGGCCGGAAGAAATTTCAAAGATGCTGTTTGTCATGACAGAAAACATGAGAATAAAAAGTGTATCTTTGAGGGGCAGGAATACCTTGTGAATTCACAGCAATAGGTAGTATGTCGCCATAAGATATCATGGGGTTGTTTTTATTTCATTTTTTTGCAAAAAATCAATAAATTTCTATGAATAAATTGCTGATCATGGAAGATGAGAAAATGAAAAAGTTCGAAAGCAGTGAGAACCTGCAGAAGATGGTTCTGAACATTATGTATGTAATGAGGGAGAAATACAGCAAGTATCCTGAATATAAAACCATTATGATGAACCTCACCACCGTTTCGAAAGAGATCAACGCCATCCGGATCAAGGAGATCACCGGTGAACATGAAGAACCCGAGCTGGATATGAAATAAACCGGCAAACGGAATATATGCAGAAAGGGGGCCGATCAACCCCCTTTCTTTTTTGTTAAAAACAGATCGTATGCCGGAAAGCCTTCAGGCGGCATAGTCCTGTAATGAACCCATCAGTTTCTTCCTGGTGAAGAAAATCCGGCTTTTCACAGTTCCGATCTTCAGGTTCAGTTTCTCAGCAATTTCCTTGTATTTATATCCTTCTGTATGCATCCGGAAAGGTAAACGGAATTCCTCGTCCAGCCCGTCGATGGTTTTCAGTATCTCCTGTTCTCCGTAATGGGATTCCGGATGTATGAACCCCGAATTCTGGGGCATATTCAGGTAATACAGGTCCTTTGTGTGGTCCATGGTGGTGTTCTCCTTGACCGAACGCCTGTAATTGTTAATGAAGGTATTTTTCATTATGGTGAATGTCCATGCCTTCAGATTCGAATGCTCGGTAAACTTGTCCCGGTTGGACAAAGCTTTCAGATAGGTTTCCTGTACCAGGTCCCTGGCATCTTCACTGTTCATGGTCAGACTGTATGCAAAACGCTCCAGGTTTTTTTCCAGTCCGGTAAGTTGCGTATTGAATTCCTGTGCTGTCATGGCTGTTCTGGGTTTGAGATTGTTAAACAAATATAAGAAAAGACTAAACAAACATCCAAATCCCGTCCCTCCATAACAGCCATTATCTATAATAATTCTAAATAATGTAAATGATTTTAAGTGCTTATTATCAAATATATTATAGCGTTTTATCCGCTCTGATTTAAATTATTTATAAACAAAATCTCCGGTTAAAAACCGGAGAGAAACACAAAAATAAATGTTTAATAATGTTAAATTAACAGTTTAACATAATATAAATTCATTTTATTTCTCCTTTTTTCTGATTACCATCAGTCCGTCCCGCACCGGGAAAAGGACATTCTGTACACCGTCATCATTCCTGACCATCCGGGCGAATTCCAGAATACCCCGGGTTGAGCGGTCGCGGGACCGGGGTGGGTGGGTCACCTTTCCGTTCCAGAGAAGATTGTCTGCCAGAATGTATCCTCCGGGTTTTACCCGGGGCAGTACCTGCCGGTAATAGGCCGGGTATTCGGCCTTTTCACCGTCAATAAAAACCAGATCAAAGGGTTCCTTTAACCGGGGAATGATATCGAGGGCATCTCCCATATGGAGATGGATATGCCTGCCCATCGGGGAGCGGGTAAAAAACGACCGGATCAGGTCTTCGAGTTCATCATTTTTTTCAATGGTATGCAGTTTGCCTCCTTTTTTAAGGCCCCTGGCCAGGCACAGTGCCGAGTATCCCGTGTAGGTTCCTATTTCCAGGATGGTTTTCGGGCGGATCATGCGGCTGAACATTTCCAGGATCTTTCCCTGGATCCTTCCCGAAAGCATATGCGGATTGAGCACCAGGGTGTGGGTTATCCGTTCCAGTTCTTCCATCAGGGGATCCTCGGGTTCGGTATGGTTCCGGATGTATTCCTCCAGTTCGGGTGACAGATCAGGCATGGTGATTCATATTACGTGTTCGAATGGTCTGATAAAGTCCTGACTCTCCTCTTCTTCCTGATCGCAAAGGTGTTTCTTTGCGGATTAGAGGTACACCAGTTGTGACAGCCCGTCCGGGTTGAAGATTTCGTTGGCAATTTCCTGCAGCTCTTCTGACCGGATGGCTTCGATTTTCCTGTACAATACCTCCGGGGGGTCAGCCTTTCCGAACACCAGAAGGCTTTTGGCCAGGCTCTGCATCAGGCTTTCATGGTTTTCCATTCCGCGGGCCAGCTGGCCGGTTATCTGTTTTCTTGCCTTCCGGAGTTGCTGGTCGCCCAGTCGCCTGTTGCGGAGTTTTTCCAGCTCACGGTGAGTGATTGCCAGGCTTTTTTCCAGGTTTTTCCGGTCGGTACCGAAATATATACAAAGAATACCGGCGTCGGTATAAGGATGATAGGATGATTCAATGTTGTAGGCATACCCGCTTTTTTCCCTCAGCGACAGGTTCAGCCGGGAATTCAATCCCTGCCCTCCCAGAATATTGTTCAGCAGGTACAGGCCCAGGCGTTTTTCGTTTTTTACATCGTAGGCAGTGGTTCCCAGCACACAATGGGTCTGGTAGGTATTTTTCTCCAGGGTCAATTTTTCCGGATGGTAAGGACCAGGCAGACTACGGGATTCTTTTCTCAGGAGGGCCGGGACGTTGCCAAAGTACTTTTCAAACCATCTGACCAGACGGGGAAACGGGACATTACCCACGGAAGAGAGCACCATATCGCTGGTATGGTAATGGTTCGTTATGAAGCGCAGTACGTCTTCCCGGGTAAAGCGGCTGACGGAATGTTCCGTTCCCAGAATATTTCTTCCGATGGGCTGATGCCGGAAAACCAGCTCTTCGAAATCGTCGAAGATCAGTTCTGCAGGATTGTCGAGGTAAGATCGGATCTCGTCGATGATCACTTCTTTTTCCCGCTCCAATTCTTTTTCGGGGAATATGGAATGAAAAACAATATCGCTGATCAGCTCCAGGGCCCTTTCATAGTCTCTTCGCAGGAAAGAAGCATATACGCAGGTTTCCTCCTTGGTGGTATAGGCATTCAGCTCGCCTCCGGCATCATCAATCCGGCTGAGAATGTGGTAAGCTTTTCGCCGCCGGGTTCCTTTGAACAACAAATGCTCTGTTAAATGGGCCAGACCATGTTCCTGCTCTTCCTCATCCCTGGACCCGGTATGGATCATCAGTCCGGCATGGGCCACCTCTCCGGGAATCTGGTGATGGATCAGTCTCATCCCGTTGGGAAGGGTATGGGTAATATATTCGGTGCTTTTCATCCGGCAGCAAAGGTAGCAACATTGACGGACATAAATAAGAGGGGGATTTTTGAATTTGTAATAATTCTAAATAAATTGACACCAAAATCAAATGAAAAGGATTTTTTTTGAAAATTCCCCGGTTTGCAGTAATATTGCATTCCCTTACTAAGGCAGTTTTTCGGGAGTAGAGCACAGGCGGCGTAATATTAAGGTAGTTCTTTAAAAATAAATTTGGTGCCATAGCTCAGTTGTCCCGAATTTGCCCGAAGCTACGCTTCGGCTGCAAATTCG
>DSCJ01000039.1 GCA_011049175.1 Bacteroidota bacterium
AACGGAGCGACATGCTTTTTTGTGGGGCAAAAAAGCATGCAAAAAACCCTTTGGCTGCTGATGCTTTTATGGAAAAACTACGGCGGGGGAAAGCCTGCCGCGATCCAAACTCGTCCCTGACAGGTCTTCGCCTGTCAGGGACTCAGACAGGATCGCTGCACAAGCCTTCCCACTTCTTCCCCCGCCTTGTTTTTCTCATAAAACCCTCAGAGGCCTGGTCGGGTGAGGGAGTGATGGTGTGATGGAGAGGGGGAGTGGACTGACTATGACTGTCTTTATTTTGTACTAAATCCCCTTTTTCTTTTCTTCTTCCAGACCCACACCAGCCGGTGCCGCAACTGGTAATTATTGAACACCACCAGGGCCAGGAACACCAGGGCCGGCCACATACCCAGGGCAGACCATGCAGCAAAAACAGCAAATCCGAACAGACCGGCTTCCAGCAACAGGCGGAGGCGCCCCCCGACGGGTACCGGAGTTGGCCCGCCCCGGGAAGGATCGTCGGGAACATTGAACACCGCCCACACAATGGCCATAATGAGCGGGATACCCAGAGCGAAAAAGAACCGTACCCCGCCCGAATCCAGCCGGTAACCCCAGATTCCACCGAACACCAGTCCGGCCAGTTCCAGAAAACCTCTCATCCACAATGCTCCGGTTATTTTCTCCATATCACTTCTCTCCATTTCTGATTCCCAGATTATCAAGTACCACTACCCCTTCCCAGCTGCGGTCAAAAACCAGGCTAATCCGGACCAGCGCGCCGGGATCGAACTGCGGATTGGCCTCTGCAAACCATTCCATGGGAATAGCATACGCCTGAAAAACGATTTCCGAAGGAGGTTGTTCGGTCAAAAACTGCCACTTCATGATCTTTGCTTCCGGTTGCGGCTGCAACGGCATATAAGCCCCCAGTGCAACAGATGCCTGATTCCCCATCCGGTCGGTCAGTTCCAGCGTCATGTCCAGGGGAGACTTGCTTTCCTCCTCTTCTTTCTCTGCCTTTTCCTCTTCCAACCCACCGGTATCCTCCGGTGCTGTGGCATCGTCCGGCGCATTCCTTTCCGGCTCTTTCTTTCCGTTTTCTGTAGAATCCTTCTCCAGCCAGGTGCGTTCCGGACGGCTGTTTTCGCCGGCATCGGCCAGGGAAAACACCAGCATGCCGGAACGGCTGCAGGGGAAACTGTCCGCTTCAATACGGTATACTGCCACGGCTGAATCGGAGGCTTCCCGGTTCCAGCCCAGGTATACGGCCCGGGTATCGTGGGGACCCCATTTCAGGGGCACCAGCTTCTCTTTCCATACCGTAAGGTTTTCTCCGCTGATATGTCCATTCCCCCATGCAGGGGTGGAAAGATCGAGGTCTTCTTCAAAATCACACAGGAAGGTCATGCGGCTGTCCTCAAACTGGTTCAGATAGACTGTTTCCGGAAGCCAGTGTCGGCCGCTGCGGTAATCCATAAACAGGGGAAGATACTCCTGCCGGTTGTTCAGGGTCAGTTCCAGAAAGGCTGATATAAATACCTGTGCGATCTTCTGCTGATCTCCGGCCGGCATAATGTTTCTCCGGTTGAACAGAAAAAAATTCGGGTATCCCACATCGTTCCGGCCCCAGGTGGTGTTGAACTGTCCGTGGTTGGCCCCGTAAACATACAGTCCCGCCTTCACATGATAAAGGCTGTCGGTGAAACGCACCCGCTGGAACTGCCTGGCCCCGTGGTACGACTGCATATCCATATCATGCGAACCTTGCAGCGTAAAATAATCGGTGTTTTCAATGAAGGTACCCACCCCGGCCGGTTTGTATTGCCCGTCAACCGGGGCTATGGGTATCACCGAACGGATATGGAAGTTGAAATCAAAAGGCACCAGCGCATCATCAGGGTAGTAAGGCAGGCGGTTAAAGCAGGCGGCAATGCTCACCGCCTCCCCTCCCCTGCTGTGACCGATAAGGGATATCCTCTCCATATCCACCTTTCCTGCAAAAGGATTGCCTTCCTCCCCGTTCCATTTTTCCCAGTATTCCAGGTGTTTGAGGAGCAACCAGGCCCGGGCATCGTTCTCCTCTTTCAGTCTGTTGAAAACATCAGACCAGGTGCCATTGAGAAAATTTTCATCCACCGAGGCAAATATAAATCCCCGGCTGGCCATCAGTTCACCCAGGTATTCATAGCCCGGATCGGAATAATCCCTGTCCAGGTGATTGCCGTGCACCACCAGCACCAGGGGATAAGGTCCCGGCCCGCAGGGATACCAAACCCTGGCATTCAGGGGTAAGGCCGACAGGTCAAAACCCCAGTACTTTTCACGGGCCCATCCGTGGAATTTCTTCCAGTTGTCCACAAAGGGACTTCCGTCCACCGGCGAGGTCACCAGCCCGGCACTATCGCCGTATTCAGGCCGATGCCGGTCGGTACCGCTTCCATAGGTCAGGTATTTCACCTCATAGCTCCCGGGGGAAGAAGGGTCATCCGCCTGTATCAACGGCGGAAGCTTTTCAGCCTGCATGGCAGCAGCTTCGGGAATGTCCATTGCTTTCCCCGCCCAGAAAAACCAGAACCCTCCATACAGCATGCCGGCCGAGCCGAGTACCATACTGATGATCAGCAACACACGCCTGGGCGCCGGCAGTTTCTTCCATCCCTTTCCGGCCAGTACCCACAGAGAACCTGCCAGCAGGGAGGCGGCCAGTATAACCCAGAATATTAACACCAGTTTCCCCTTCAGGGGAACCATAAAATAGTGCAGAATGAAAAATATCCCTGCCACCATCACTTTGCGGTACCATCCGGGCAGGCCGTTGATGAGGCCCATCAGAAGAAAAACCCCCAGAGCCATCAAGGCAGGCAAACCGATATAATACACCATACGCAGCAGGAGCACCGGAATACCCAGCACACCCAGGTAAGGCAGAACAGCAGAAAGAATCAGGATCCCCGTCACCAGCAGAATGCCAGCAGCAGCTCCCTTCCATGCACGGGGAGAAGGAAGGAACCAGAAAAACAGGCCTTTCAGGAATTCCCTGAATTTTACCAATTGTGATTGAACAGACATATAATCAATAAAAGAAGGTTTGAACATAAAAACCCTGCCGATGATAAATTTACAGCAGATTTCTTTAATCGGAAAAACAGCCGGTATGTTCCTTATCAGATTTCCTTTTCCTGTACAAACTTCTGCAAAGCAGTTCAATACAGGCGGCTGCAGAGAAAAAATACCGGGGAAATCCCCGGTATTTCTTTATCTCTTTCTCTTTTTCGGAGGCTGTTGCACCCCACGCTGTTTGGCCATCTCCTCCAGGCGTGCCTGGAATTTCGATTTCTTTGGCGGTTTTTTCCTGTTCTGCTCGATCTTTTTCAGCAGGGCCTCATCGTCCACCACATATTTCTTGGTAATCCAGTTCTGTAAGAAGGTGATGATGTTTGCCAGGAAGTAATAATAAGTCAGGGCAGCCGAGAAATTGTTCAGAATGAACATAAACATCACCGGCATGATGTACATCATGGTCTTCATCCCCGGCATCTGGCTCGACGAAGCCGATGTCTGGTCGTTCAGCTTCATCGACAGGATGGTCGAAGCCGTCATCAGCAGGGTAAACAGGCTCACATGATCGCCATACAGCGGGATGTTGAACGGCAGGTCAAGAATGGAATCGTAGGTAGACAGGTCGTCGGCCCACAGGAAGGATTTCTGCCTCAGCTCGATGGAGGTGGGGAAAAACCGGAACATGGCAAACAGAATAGGAAACTGCAGCAGCATAGGCAGGCAACCTCCCAGGGGGCTCACCCCGGCTTTTTTGTACAGGTCCATGGTGGCCTGCTGCTTTTTCATGGCATCTTCCTTCTTCGGGTAGCGGGCATTGATCTCATCAATCTGGGGTTTCAGCACCCGCATTTTGGCCTGTGAGAGGTACGACTTGTACGTAAGCGGGAACAGCACCACCTTGATAATAATGGTCAGCAGCAAAATGATGATCCCGTAGTTGGAAATGAATTTGTTCAGCAAATTGAATATGGGGATAATGACCCACACATTGATCCAGCGGATAATCCATCCTCCGAGAGTGACCAGTTCCTCCAGTTGGAGGTCGAATTTCTTCAGGGTGTTGTAATGGTTGGGACCGAAATAAAATTTGAGGGGAATGCTTTTGGTTTCGCCGCTTTCATAGGGGATACTGATCTCGGCCCGGAAGTTCTTCAGGTAGGGTCCCGCATCCAGGGGAACCGACCGGATGGTGGCGCTGGTGAAAAACTCGTTGGCAATAAGCACAGAGGAGAAGAACTGCTGGGTGAACGCGATCCACCTCACCCGGTTCCGGATCACCTCTTCGGTTTCGCTTTTCGACCGTGGCGACAGTCCGTCGGTCTCATCCTGGTAATATTTATAATTGATGGTAGTATAATTGTTCTCGTTGTCTCTTCCTTTTTCCTGCTGGGGAACGAATATTTCCCAGTTCAGGTCGAGGTAGGTGGTACGGTCGGATATCACGCGGTCCATATTTTCCATAAATACCTCGAAATCCATGAGGTAGGATTCGGGTTTCACAGTGTACCGGTATTCCAGGTAGCTCTCCTCTCCTGCGGGCAGCCGCATAACCAGGGTTTGCTCCCGGTCGGTGGCATCGAGATAGTCCACGCTGTCCTGCGGCACAAAGTACAGGTCGTTGGTAGAAATGGTGCGGTTGGCTGCGAAAAAATTCAGCCCGAAATACGTGCTGTCGCCGTCGAACAGAATCAGGGGACGTTCGTCCCAGGTTTTGAATTCTTTCAGTTCCACGGAATACACCCTTCCTCCCCGGGTAGAGAAGGTAATTTTCATCAGGTCGTTCTCCACCACCACAAACCGGTTTTCACCGCGTGCAGCCCGGGCAAATCCACCGTATCGAGCTTCCAGGTCAGCGGGTTCTTCCGGGCCGGTTGCCGCAGGTTCAGCGGTTTTTGATTTCTCCGGTGGCAAGGTTGTTACGGTATCCGTGCCGAGGGTATCGCGGCCCGGCCGGGTGAGTGCGAACAGGCTGTCGATATGCCGGATGCGGCTGACGGCATGTTCGTCGGTTCGGCGGTATTGAAGCGACCGCCGGTAGTGCACTACGGCTTCTTCAAAATTTTCCGCACGGAACAGGGAGTCGGCCGTAACGATCTCCTTCTCGTAGGCCTTTTTGGTTTGTAATGAATTGTAATAGCTGAACCCGATGAATATCAGGGCGATCATTAACAATCCATAGATGGTATTTCTGTCCATATCCCGGTTTTCAAAAAATCAAGCGCAAAATAACCTCATTTTCCACCCAATTCCAAATCCAGGGCCGCTTTTACAAAATGAACGAAGAGGGGATGTGGATTTTCCACCGTACTGCGGTACTCGGGATGGAACTGTACCCCCACAAACCAGGGGTGGCCGTTCAGCTCCATAATTTCGACCAGATCGTTATCGGGGTTGATCCCCACAGCTTTCATTCCTGCCTGTTCGAATTCTTCCAGGTACTTGTCGTTGAACTCGTACCGGTGCCGGTGGCGCTCACTGATCTCTTTCATGCCGTATGCTTTATACACCAGCGATTTCCCCTTCACCACGCAGGGGTAGGATCCCAGGCGCATGGTTCCCCCCTTCTCGGTCACGCCCTTCTGTTCTTCCATGAGGTCGATGACCGGATGCCGTGTTTTGCGGGTCATCTCGGTGGAATGGGCATCCTTGTACCCCAGTACGTTGCGGGCAAACTCGATCACCGCACACTGCATACCCAGGCAGATACCCAGGAAGGGGATCTTTTCCTCGCGGGCATACTGCACGGTCAGGATTTTCCCCTCGATGCCCCGGTGCCCGAATCCCGGCGCTACCAGCAGTCCGTGGTAGGAATGAAGCAGTGACCGTATATTCCCTTCGTTGACGTCTTCCGAATGGATCCGGTCGAGCTGCACCTCGCATTCGTTCACGGCACCTGCATGCACCACCGATTCCATAATAGACATATAGGAATCTTTCAGCTCGACGTATTTGCCAACGAGGGCAATCTTCACCCGGTGTTTCGGATTTTTGAGCCGGTTGACAAAGGCCTCCCAGCGTTCAAGTTGGGGTTCCTGGTTCGCCCGCAGGCGAAGCTTCTTGAGTACGGTGATATCCAGCTTTTCCCGGCGCATGCGCAGGGGAACTTCATATATGGTGGAAACATCGATCGACTCGATCACTGAATCGATGTTCACGTTGCAGAAAAGGGCCACTTTCTGGCGGATATCCTCGCTCAGGGTCTTTTCCGTGCGCAACACCAGCACATCGGGCTGGATCCCGTTCTCAAGCAGCGCTTTCACCGAATGCTGGGTGGGTTTGGTTTTCAGCTCGCCCGATGCGGCCAGGAAAGGCACCAGGGTAAGATGGATCACCAGGGTATTCGACACACCCAGTTCCCATTTTAGCTGGCGCACGGCTTCGATATAAGGCAGTGATTCAATGTCGCCCACCGTTCCGCCTATCTCGGTAATCACCACATCGAATTTATGTTTCTGGCCCAGGAGTTTGATGCGCCGTTTGATCTCATCGGTAATGTGGGGAATGACCTGCACGGTTTTTCCCAGGTAATCACCACGGCGTTCCTTATTGATCACCGACTGGTAGATACGTCCTGTGGTCACGTTATTGGCCTGTGAAGTGGGCACGTTCAGAAACCTTTCATAATGGCCCAGGTCGAGGTCGGTTTCCGCACCGTCTTCGGTGACATAGCACTCGCCATGCTCATACGGATTGAGGGTGCCCGGGTCTACATTGATGTATGGGTCCAGCTTCTGGATGGTTACCCGGTAGCCGCGGGCCTGGAGCAACTTGGCCAGGCTGGATGAAATAATGCCTTTCCCCAGAGAGGAGGTCACTCCTCCTGTAACAAAAATGAACTTGGTTGGTGACAATGGTTTAGAATTTGATGTTGGTAGATGGATTGTTTTCTATGATTCGTCACTATCATACTGGTCGATCAGTCGCACTTTTTCTTCCAGGATCCTGATCTCTTCACGGGCGTTCTCGATCTTATTCTGTACCTCACGGATCATGGCATCGGCATTCTCAGAACGGGCAAAAAACCCGATATTGTTTTCCCACAGCACAATGTCGTTTTCCAGCTGTTTGATCTTGTTGATGAACTTATCCCGGTCCTGCTGCATTTTGTAATCACCCCGGCCCGAATCCTTTATATTTTCCAGCCGGTTCCGGTATTTGAGTATGTTTTTCCTGCCGTCGTCCACCTGAAGGCGGTCGAACAGTTTATTGATGGCATGTCGGAAACGGTTCTGCACTTCGTCCTTTTTTGATGCGGGAACAAAACCGATGGCATTCCAGCGTTCCTGAAATTCCCTGGCCTGTTCCATTCCGGTTCTCACATCTTCTCCGGGTTCGTAGCTCTCTATCTCTTCCAGGAGCTTCAGCTTCTCTTCCAGGTTCCGGACAAAATCCTGTTCCTTCCCGGCAAAATGTTTCGATTTATTGTGGAAAAAACGATCGCAGGCCGCCCTGAACCTTTTCCATACTGCATCGGCCTGTTTGCGGGGCACCGGGCCGATTTCCTTCCACTTTTTCTGCAGCTCAATCAGCACTTCGGTGGTGTTCTTCCAGTCGGTGCTGTCCTGCAGGGATTCAGCCTGATCACACAGTTCGGTTTTCAGCTGCAGGTTCTTTTTCTGTTCCTCTTTGTGGGCAGCGTAAAACGCCCTCTTGGCTTTGAAAAAGTTGTCGCAGGCTTCGCGGAATCTTCGATAGATTTTTGCATTGTGTTTTTTGGGCGCGAACCCGATGGTTTTCCAGGTTTTCTGTATCCCGATCACCTTCCGGGAAGTATTCTCCCATTCACGTGGTGTTTTGTATTCCTTTTCAAGGATGGCTTCCACCTGTTTGCAGAGTTCCTCCTTGGCTTCCAGGTTCTTTCTCTGTTCTTCCTTGAGCTTCACAAAATGATCCTGGTGCCTTTTGTTGATCTGTGTGGTGGCTGCCTTGAACCGCTCCCATATTTCTTCCCTGTTTTCGCGGGGAACCGGGCCAATCTCCCGCCACTGGTCGTGTAAGGCCTGCAGTTCCCTGAAAGCCTTCACCACATTGGGCTCGTCCAGCAGTTCTTCAGCCTGTTCACACAACCCGAGCTTGGCCTCCAGGTTCTTTTTCAGGTCCAGATCGCGCAGTTCCTTGTTTATTTTGATATAATCGTAAAACCGTTCCACCTGGTAGTGGTAGTTCTCCCACATGTTCTTCACATGCTGCTGTGGAACCGGACCGATCTCTCTCCAGCGGACCTGAAGCTCCCGGAAATCCTGGAAGGTTTTGTTGATCGATTCCTCACTGTTTATCAGCGCTTCGATCTCGCTGATCACCTCATATTTCTTTTTCAGGTTTTCCTGCTTCTGCACTTCCATCTGCTTGTTCATCTCGGCACGCAGGCTCCTGAAACGTTTGTAAAGGTTCCTGAGTTCCTCTTCCCTGGGATCGGGGGCAGGAGCGAAATCTTCCTCAGGATTCCCGTCTTCAATGAATTTCTTACGCAGGTGTTCCACCTCTGCCCGGTGCTTTTTGTAGAAATTCACCTTGATGCTTTCCACATCATCCAGTATCTCCTGCACAGGCTTGGTTTCCAACAGGATCTTCAGCACCTCGATCAGCTCATCCCTGGTGTGGTGGGAATAATCCACCGGCTCCACCGTAATGCCCTCATAATCCTCTTTTTTATCCTTCTTCTCCTCCCCTGCTTCCTCTTCAGCAGGTTTCTTTTCCTCTGCCCCCTCCTTATCTTCCGCGACAACTTCAGGTTGTTCCTCTGGTTTCTCCTCTGGTTGTTCCTCTGGTTGTTCCTCTGGTTTCTCCTCTGCCTCTTCTTCCGTCATGTCTGCGGGTTCCTGCTCAGATGGAACGGAAGGTTTCACCTGACCGTCTTCTCCGGCCGTCTCATCCGGTGCGTAGTATTCCTTTTCCGTTTCTTCCGGTTCCCGGAGAGAAGAACCGGCTTCCGGAGGAACATCCCCTGACAATTCAGGTTCTTTCGTACTTTCCTCCTCTTCCGGAGAAGTATTGTTCTTTTTCATTTCATCACCGGCAGCTCCTTCTGGAGCTTCGTTTTGTTCATTCCGAACAGGCGACTTAGGGTCATTCGTTTTCATGGGTTTCCCGCATTTTTTCCACAACCAGGTAATATAAACCCTAAAGCAGGAGCATACAACAGGTCGAGCTACGAAAATATACAATTCACCAATAATACTCAAATCTGCCGGGGAAAAATGCCGTACATTCAGATGACAGATGGCCCAGGCAATCTTAAATTTCATTTTTATGACCCATCCATGTCCTTTGCCCTTTGTAACTGCGACCCCGGAGAGATCGGGTGTGTGAGTGGCGGGAAGGCTTGATGCACGTAATCGGGTGATGGAGTAATGGAGATGAGGAGTGGTTTGAAATAATCCCCTTGCCTGTTTTTATTAGAAATATTCATCGCACAGGCCATTCTTTCGCTCCGTTCCCGAAACGGAGCGACATGCTTTTTTGGGGGCAAAAAAGCATGCAAAAAACCCTTCGGCTGCTGATGCTTTTATGGAAAAACTACGGCGGGGGAAGGCCTGCCGCGATCCAAACTCGTCCCTGACAGAGCTCCGCCTGTCAGGGACTCAGACAGGATCGCTGCACAGGCCTTCCCACTTCTTCCCCCGCCTTGTTTTTCTTATAAAACCCTCAGAGGCCGGTCCTTTTGATGAAATACGTTGAAATACCGGAATTTTGCTTCGCAGAAGATGACTGTTTTTAGAAGAGAAGAATCAGCCAGATTATTGGGCTGATTCGTAATGGATTGTTTGAAGAAACCTGATTTATTCATCCCGCCGGCCATTTATGGATTTTTTTCCACTTACCAACTTCCCTCCCCATCAACATCCCATACTCAATGAAATACTCCCGGACGTCTACTGTTAATTAAATAACAATTATTTTTTGTATATTAAAGGGATTTTCACATAAAGCCATCACGCGAGCGGGGAACAAACCAAAATAAAAAAACCATGAGAATCATGCTGATCGGACGCTGGGGCAAAACCCATGCCCTGGCGAAAGCCCTTGCCGCAAGCAGGGATGTTGAACTGTATTCTTTGATGGATAAGAAAAACACGGGCATTGCCTCCCTCTCGGCACATTACGAACTGGGAAACATCAAAGACCTCTCAGTCATTCAAAAATTTGTTGAAAAACACCGCATCGACATGCTGTTTGTGGTACCAGAAATGTCACTGGCCCGGGGTATCACCGATTATTTCAATGAAAAAGGCATTCCAGCCGTCGGCCCTTCGGAATTCTGCACCAAACTGGAAGGCGACAAAGGCTTTGTGCGAAACCTGATGAAGGAGAACCATATTGATCACTACCCCGATTTTCACGTATTTTCCGATAAAAAAGAAGCTGTGGAATTCATCCGGAATTATTCCCGCCCGTTTGCCGTAAAACCTTCAGGGATCACGGAAGGCGACGGGGTAAAAGTAATGGGTATCCAGCTCATCAATAAACAGGAAGCAATGGATTATGTTGAGCAGATTTTCGACCGTTCGATCGGGGGAATGGCCAGCGTGATCATTGAGGAAAAGATCGAAGGAGAAGAATACACCATACAGTTGTTCTGCGACGGGAAAACCGTTGTCCCCATGCCCGTCGTAAGAGATTACAAACTGCTGGAAGAAGGGGAAAGCGGACTGAACACCCCCGGCATGGGATCCGTGTCTTACCCCAATCACCTGCTGCCCTCACTGAGTAAGAATAACTTTGATGAAAGCGTGGTTATTATGGAAAGGATCCTGGATGTGCTGAAAGAAAAATACGGCGAAAAATACAACGGATTCCTTTCCGGGCAGTTCATGCTCACCGAACAGGGCATCCGCGTGGTGGAGATCAATGTGCGACCCGGTGATTCAGAGATACTGAACATCATTCCTATCCTCCAGACCGATTTTATGGACATATGCCGGGCCATGGCCAACGAAAAACTGGATGAGATCAAAATATCATTCGCAGAAAAATCTACCGTTTGTATCTATGCCGTACCCGAAGGATTTCCCACCCCATCGGGGAAGGTGCAAATCCATATCGACAGGAAAAGGTTCGAAAAGCCGGGAATTCATCTGTTCCAGTCGTGTTTCGAAGCAGGCGAATCGCTGTATGAGCCGAGTCCCCGGCTGTTTGCCGTGACCGGTACCGGAGACAGCCTGGAAGAAGCCCGGGAGAAATGCCTGGAAGGACTATCCGGCATCCGCGGGAAAAATATCTTTTACCGGAAAGATATCGGAACCCGGGACCTGGCGGAAAGGTATATGAAAAAATATGATCTGCCGGGTGTGTGACAGCAGATCCCACGAAAAAATCCTCAACTGAAACCGGAAACAAGGAAAAAATGAAAATAACAAATCCAACGGAAAACGACATCGAAAAAATACACCGGCTGATCGGTGAACTGGAAGGACTGGTGCAACACCCACTGCACTTCTACAACATCATGGTCCGCTATTTCGGAAATTCCTTTTTTGTCGCGAAAAAAGGCGACCGTCTGATCGGATTTGTATGGGGATTCATATCGCAGACAAACCGGGAAATATTCTTTCTCTGGCAGATCGGCGTGGCAAAAGATTTCAGAGGGAAAAATACAGCGCAACAACTGATAAGAAGGCTGATGGATTTTGCTGGTGAAAACGGATGCAAAAAAATCCACGCCACCGTGGAAACAGGAAACATCGCCTCATGGAAAATGTTCGAGAAAATGGGCTTTCAGAATGTAAGTGAAGGGAATACCATAGTGGAACACGGGAAAAAAGCCCTGGTCAATTATTACGGAAGCGGTACCCATCAGATCCTGTACGAATACAAACTGTAATACAAAAGCCGTCCCGAAATCGAAACGGCTTTTGTATTGGTTGACTGTTAGTTGATATCAATCTGGCGGGGAGGTTTGGGAATGGCTTCTTCCCTTTTGCCTATCCTTACCGTAAGTATTCCGTCACGGAAAGAAGCATCGATCTTTTCCGGATCGGCTGCCTGGGGAAGAACAAAGTTCCGGCTAAAATCGCCCATGCCAAATTCCCGGTAGGTATATACATCCCCTTCTTTTTCAGGATTTTTACCGGAAATACTCAGCTCGTTCTTCTCCAGTTCAATGTTGATGTTCTCCCGGTCATATCCCGGAACCGCCATTTCGATCAGGTATGAGTCGGGCTGCTCCATCACATTGGCAGCCGGGCAGTTCACAGCAGAATAATCGTTGTTGTACTGGAAAATACGGTCGATCATGTCGGTGAAACGGTCAAAAACGGGATCCTCCCTGTAGGAGGCCGGACGATGGTGGTTGAATCTTATCAGGTTCATTTTTTTTCTTTTTTGGTTCTACATTCACTGTCACTTCTTTCCTTCTTCCAAAACAAATGCCATATCACTCCGGCCGTCAAACCGGCCCGGGAATTCGCTGAAACCATGCCATCATGTCATTTATCGGTTCGTATTATGCCATATAGGCATATATCGGTTTTTTTTAAGAAAATACAAAACTATTTGCTTTATTATATACTTTATTCGTATATTCGTACTTATTTCGTAATTTTATTAAAATTATGTCTTCACCCAAGAATGAACAGATCAGAAAAGCAGCCGGCGAGCTGTTCTGGAAGTACGGTTTCACAAGGGTTACGGTGGAAGAGATCTGCCGGGAAGCCGGGGTCAGCAAAATGACCTTTTACAAGTATTACCGAAACAAAAACGATCTGGTGAAATCCATTATGGAAGAAAAAATCAACGAAGGAATGGCCAGGTACCGGGAGATCATGTCGTCTGACCTGCCCTACACCAAAAAAGTGGAGCAGATCATTCTGCAGAAAATGGAGCACACCCGTGACATGAGCAGTGAATTTTTACGGGATTATTTCAGTTCCGGCGATGAGGAACTCATGGCTTTTGCGAATGAAAAGACCCGGGCTAGCGTTGAGATGGTTACGGAAGATTTCCACAGGGCGCAGGAACAGGGACTGATCAGGGAAGATATCCGGATCGGATTTATCATGTATTTTATTAACAAAATGGTCCACCTGGCACAGGATGAGGAACTCAAAAAGCAATACGAATCGATCAACGACCTGATCATGGAACTGACCCGGTTTTTCTTTTATGGAGTGATGAAAAGAATTTAACCACAGGAAAACAGGAAACATGAACACCACCCGGCTCAACCTGTTTCTTATACTGCTCACAACCCTGCCCGGCCCCCTGTGGGGCCAGTCATATATTTTCAGCGGGCAGGCCATCGGATGGGCCGGCATGAACATTTATGAGCCGGTACAGTTCCTCACCGGTATCCGCTACATCCCACAACTCACATTCAGCGATTCGGTGGGGCACACATATACCCTCGACGCCGAAATATCGTTTCATGCCCGGGGCTCGGCCACCCTCGCCGAAAGCCAGGCAGGAACCACCGGCAGCCTGAAACCCTACCGGGCATGGCTGCGTTTTTCAGGCAACCGGTTCGAGCTGCGGGCAGGGCTGCAAAAGGTCAATTTCGGTTCGGCCACCATCCTGCGTCCCCTCATGTGGTTCGACCGCATGGATCCGCGCGATCCGCTTCAGCTGACCGACGGGGTATATGCCCTTCTGGGAAGATACTATTTCCTGAACAATGCGAACATCTGGATATGGGGCCTTTACGGAAATCATGATACCAAAGGGTGGGAGTATTATCCTACCCTGAAGGGGACGGTGGAATTCGGAGGAAGGGGGCAGGTGCCTGTTCCCGGCGGGGAAATGGCCCTGAGCTGGCATCACCGCACGGCCGATCCTTCGCAAATTCTGCCCGATACCCTGAATACCGCGACCCGTATTCCCGAAAACCGCCTGGCCATTGACGGCCGTTTTGATATAGGGCCCGGCCTGTGGTTCGAAGGCGTGCTTATTCACCGAAAACCTGAACAACCCATTCCCGAATTCAGGCAATTTCTAAATACAGGAATAGACTACACCTTTACGGTGGGCAACGGATTGCACCTCTCGGGAGAAATGCTCCTGGCAGGCGAAGGAGAACGGCCTTTCGACCGGCAACAAGGCGTTCTTTTCGGAGGAATCACGGCCTCCTACCCCATTGGCCTGCTACATCAGATCCAGGCCATGGTTTTTTATGATTTCAACGGAAAACAAACCTATCGCTTCGTTAATTGGTCGGTCACAACGGACCGCTGGACCGGTTACTTCATGGGATTCTGGAATCCCGAACAGTACCGGCTTTTTAACCTGGAAACCGGCGAAAACGCCCTGTTCAACGGAGCAGGATTCCAGGTGATGCTCGTGTATAACCACTGAACATGATATGGCAAACAATAACCAGACACGTTATGACAAACAATGAGAATCAGGCAATCATTGCCCTGGAACATGTGGTGAAAAGGTTTCCTTCGGGAAAAACCTGGTTCACCGCCCTGAAAGATATCAACCTGACCCTGGGCAGGGGCGAATTCGCCGGCCTGGTGGGGCCCAGCGGTTCGGGAAAAACCACCCTGCTCAACCTGGTGGGCTCTCTCGACAGTGCCTCGGAAGGCCGGGTGGATGTGCTGGGCATGGATGTGGGAAAAATGAATGCAAAAAAATCGGCCACATTGCGAAAAAAGCATCTCGGGTTCATTTTTCAAACCTATAACCTGATGCCGGTGTATACGGTGTACGAGAACGTGGAATTTCCCCTGCTCCTGCTGAAAGAAAAGGCCGGAAAACGCAGGAAGGCTGTTATGGAAGCGCTGGAGTGGCTGGGCATAGAAAGCAAGGCCAAATCGAAGCCCGCCCGGCTTTCAGGGGGCGAATGCCAGCGGGTGGCCATTGCCCGGGCCATGGTAAAAAAGCCCGAGATTGTCCTGGCCGATGAGCCCACAGCCAACCTGGATGCGGAAAACTCGCATCATATTCTGCAAACTATGGAACAGCTCAACCGCGAGCTGGGAACCACGTTTCTCTTTGCCACCCACGACGAAAAGGTGATCAAATACCTGAAACGCAAGATCAGGCTTTTCGACGGGAAAGTGGCTGCTGACGAAATCATTCAATCATAGGGAGGAAGCCATGACAGCAATCAAACTGGCATACAGAAACCTGATAGGAGCCGGTCTGCGTACCTGGCTCAATGTCATTGTCCTTTCCTTCTCCTTCGTTATGATCATCTGGATGAAAGGCATGCTCGACGGATGGGACCGGCAGGCCAGGATCGATTCCATCGAATGGGAAACCGGAGGCGGACAATACTGGCATGAGAACTACGACCCGTACGATCCGTTCACCTTTGAAGACAGCCATGCCCCCCTTACCCCGGAGCAGGAAAACCTGTGGCAGAAAGGAAAGCTCGTCCCGGTGCTGATCACCCGGGGAACCATCTACCCCGGGGGAAGAATGCAGAATATCGTCATAAAGGGGATCGATGTGAATCAGAAGCTGCTGTCCATCCCCACAGCCAGGCTTGACACTTCCGTTTACGGCATTCCCGCCGTGGTCGGATCAAACATGGCACAAAACAGCCGGCTGAAGAAAGGCGACCGGGTGGTGGTCCGCTGGAGGGACGCCAACGGCACCTTCGATGCCGATGAAGTGGTAATCACCGGAATTTTCAATACCACCGTTCCTTCCATCGACGCAGGCCAGATATGGATCCCCCTGAAGGATCTGCAGCGTATGACCCTTCTGGAAAATGAAGCCACCCTTCTGGTACGGGACAACACAGAAGCACCCATGCCCGCATTTGCCGGGTGGAAGTTCATGGAACAGGACGAACTGCTGAAAGATATCGAAACCATCATCAAATCGAAAACAGCGGGCACTTCCGTATTTTATATGATCCTCCTGCTGCTGGCCCTGCTGGTGATATTCGACACCCAGGTGCTGTCGGTATTCCGCAGGCAGAAAGAGATCGGAACCTACGTGGCCATGGGGATGACCAAAAAGGAAGTAGTCACCCTGTTCACCGTGGAAGGAGGCATGCATGCTGTGCTGGCGGTGGTGGTGGGAGCCGTTTACGGTATACCTCTGTTCATCCAGCAATCCACACAGGGAATCAGCTTCGGCTTATCGGGCCAGGATATCGGCATTACCATGGCCGAAACCCTGTATCCCCTGTACAGCATGGAACTGGTCATATCAACCATTTTTATTATTGTTGTCGCAACGACCTTTGTCAGTTTCATCCCTGCCCGGAAAATTTCCGGAATGAACCCGACAGAGGCCATAAAAGGTAAAATACAATGATACAATTCCTTATAAAAGGTTTGCTCCGCGACCGGCAAAGAAGCCTCCTGCCCCTGCTGGTTGTGACAATAGGTGTGATGCTGACGGTATTCATGCACGCCTGGGTAACCGGCGTGATGGGAGACAGCGTTGAGTTCAATGCCCGGTTCGAAACGGGACACGTCAAAGTAACCACCCGTGCCTATGCCGAAAATGCCGGCCAGATACCCATCGACCTGTCGCTGGAAGGGGCCGGTGAAATGTTGAACATTTTACACAGCAAATATCCGGATATGGCCTGGGTGGAACGCACCCGTTTCGGCGGTTTGATCGATGTGCCCGATGAATCCGGCGAAACCATTTCCCAGGGCCCGGTTACCGGTTTGGCCATCGAATTGTTGAACGAAAATTCCGGGGAAAAGGAAAGGATGAACCTCACAAACGCCCTGGTGAGGGGTCATTTCCCCGATGAACCGGGAGAGATCCTGATCAGCAACCATCTGTTCGAAAAGCTCGGTATATCGCTGGGCCGGGAAGTCACCCTGATCACCACATCCATGTACGGAAGCATGGTTTTCCATAATTTCCGCATCAGCGGCACGCTCTCTTTCGGGATGGGATCCCTGGACAAGGGCACGTTGATCATGGACCTGGAAGATGCCCGGCATGTGCTCGACATGGAGGATGCTACGGCCGAGATTCTCGGATTCTTCGGCCCGGGCTATTTCGAGCCGGAAAAAGCCGAAGCCATGTGCCGGGTATTCAATGAAAAGTATTCCGATCCGAAAGACGAATTCTCGCCTCTGATGCAAAACATGCGCAGCTATCCCCAGATTGCCAACCTCCTGGATATGGCCGGTCTGATGGCTTTTATCATCACCGCTGCCTTCATCATGGTCATGTCCATTGTCCTATGGAACACCGGCCTGATTTCAGGCCTGAGGCGGTACGGTGAAATGGGTGTTCGCCTGGCCATCGGGGAAAGCAAGGGCCATGTGTACCGGTCGCTGATCAGTGAATCGGTGGCCATCGGGCTGGCCGGATCAGTGGCGGGAACCCTGGCGGGTATGCTCTGTGCTTACATCCTGCAGGAAAAAGGGCTGCATTTCGATGTGAACATGGATACGGCAGCTGTTATGATGCCCAGCACCTTCCGGGCAC
Organism: Bacteroidota bacterium; assembly: GCA_011049175.1. Classification (GTDB taxonomy): domain Bacteria; phylum Bacteroidota; class Bacteroidia; order Bacteroidales; family VadinHA17; genus HyVt-105. The sequence goes on from DSCJ01000039.1 coordinate 17,395, forward strand.
ATATTACCCCGATAACCTACTGGGTGGGATTCATACCGGGATTAATCTCCACAGTGCTGGGAACCATGCTCTCGGGCATCGGGATATTTAAAAGAAAAACGGCCGAACTGTTTAAGGAACTGGAATGACCGATTATATCAACAAATGAAAAATTACGGAAAAAATGCATAGCATGAAAGCACAACTGACTTCGCTGCTCCTGCTGTTCCCGATGGTCTGCCCCGCTCAGACACCCGACGGAACAGAAATTTTGAAAAGAATGGATGCCAATCTGACTTCCGATTCACGGGTGTTTACCTCCAAAATGATCATCCACGGGCGGCGAAGCAGTCGCACCGTTGAATCAAAGACCTGGAGCATGGGCGACCGGAAAGCCTTTACGGAATACCTGTCCCCGCCCCGGGAAGCAGGCACCAAAATGCTGAAGCTGGAAGACGCCCTGTGGATCTATTCCCCCTCCACCGACCGCACCATACAGATCGCAGGCCACATGCTGAAACAGTCGGTTATGGGCTCCGACCTGTCGTACGAAGACATGATGGAAGACGCCTCTATGGCCGACCAGTACGAGGCTACGGTAACCGGTACCGAACAGGTAAACGGGCGGCCCTGCTGGGTATTGCAGCTCGAAGCCGTGAAGGAGGATGTGACCTATGCCTCACGCAAGGTGTGGGTAGACCGCGAAAGGTACATTCCCCTGAAAGAAGAGCTGTATGCCAAAAGCGGAACCCTTCTGAAAAAAACCGAAGTGTTCGATGTAAAGCGGATAGACGGGCGGTGGTTCCCGGGAAAGATCGTGTTCAGGGACATGCTGAAACAGGGGGGCGGAACCGAGTTTATCATCGAAAGCATAGAATTCAATGCAGAAATTCCTGAACATCTGTTCACCAAAGCTGCGTTAAGATAGGGAATTGCAGCTTTTTGTTTCATTTTCCTGTTCAATGACACCACCCATCTGCGTGTTTTGCGAAACTGATGGATAAGTTAAACAAGCCTGACATGGCGCAGCCATGTCAGGCTTGTTTAGTTTTCCTATCTTTGCAGAAAAACCCCTGGTCATGCGTATCGACATCCTCACCGTGCTGCCCGAGCTGCTTAAGAGCCCGCTGGACCATTCCATTGTAAAACGGGCCCGGGAAAAGGGGCTGGCAGAAATTCACCTCCACAACTTGCGCGATTTTACCGACGATAACTACCGGACAGTAGACGATTATGCTTTCGGGGGCGGGGCCGGCATGGTGATGAAGCCCGAACCCATTGCCCGGGCTATAGAGAAACTGCAGGAAGAACGGAACTACGACGAGGTTATCTACACCACTCCTGATGGCACGCCGTACAAACAACCCATGGCTAACCGCCTGTCAACCTGCCAAAACCTGATGATCCTGTGCGGACATTACAAAGGGGTTGACCAGCGCATACGCGACCATTTCATCACCCTGGAGATATCCATTGGCGATTATGTGCTGTCGGGCGGAGAACTGGCTGCCGCTATCATCGCCGATTCGGTGATCAGGCTCCTGCCCGGGGTCATATCCGATGAAACCTCGGCCCTGACCGATTCCTTCCAGGACGGGCTGCTGGCCCCTCCCGTATACACCCGTCCTGCAGAATTCCGGGGATGGAAAGTACCCGAAGTTTTGCTGTCAGGCCATGCTGCCCGCATCGAGGAATGGCGCCTGCAAAAGGCCATCGAACGAACCCGGAAAAGAAGGCCCGGCCTGCTCAGGGAAAAATAAGACCCGGAAAATCAGATCGGATAAAAATTCTCCCGGGCTATTGCATAACCCGTGGGCAATGCCTATATTGAAAAACCACTCTCCATCCACTCACCTATCTCGAAAACCATGAGCGAAGCATCCAAAAAAAACCAGCCGCCCGCGGGGATCAAGTGGCTCAGCACCCGCCTGCTCGACGATGTGTTCACCGACGAGGTTAGCCTGTTCAAACCACATTTTGAGGTTGACTACGAAGCCTACCTGCAAAGGCTGTGGGAATCCAATCCCGACATTCACCGGATCCTCCTGGAATCAAAATCCCTGGAAGAGGCGCGCGATGCCCTGTATTCTTACCTGGATTATGCCGAAAGAAAGGTATTTGCCGTTGACAACGACCTGCACATCCTGGAAAAATCCACCGTGCGCGAATGCATCAGGGTATTCCGCAGCATCATCGGCCCGGTGAACGAATTCCGCACCGAATTCTCGGCCCTCGACAGCCTGTGGAAACTGGCCGGCAACAAACGGGAAGACCTGGTCACCACCATTTCCGTAGGATTTATTATGGAATTCATCAACCTGTTCCGTGGAGTAACCGGCCGTTCAAACATTTACCTCGAAAATGCCCAGGTGAAAAAAGGTATCCCCGATTTTTTCAGGCTGAAAGGAAGGGAGGCCGCCGCCATCCGTACGGAGATCCTCGATGAGCTGGGCAGCAGTTTGAAAAAATATTTCAAGAAATACCCCAGCGGCCTGGAGGAAGAAGTGGTTCAATGGAGAAAAGAAAACCGGGCCAGGATCCTGAGGTATTTTGGCGGGACGGATGACGACTGGAACGATTATATGTGGCACCTGAAACACGTGCTGCGCGATGCCAGGGGACTGTTCGACCTGATCGAGCTGACCAACGACCAGAAAGAGGCCGTGAACAAAGCCGTAAAAAACCGCATTGCCTTCGGCATCACCCCCTATTACCTCAGTCTGATGGACAATAAGCTTTCCATCGGATATGACCATGCCGTGCGAGCCCAGGTGATCCCTCCCCTGGATTACGTGGAGAAAATGGCCGGGCACCGGACTGACAGGAAGATATCCTTCGATTTCATGGGAGAACACGACACTTCGCCCGTCGACCTGGTCACACGCCGGTATCCGGGCATTGCCATTTTCAAGCCCTTCAACACCTGCGCCCAGATATGCGTCTACTGCCAGCGCAACTGGGAAATCGAGAGCGTGCTGGAACCCAGAGCCCTGGCCGGCAAAAAAAAGACGGAAGAAGCCCTGGAATGGTTCGACCACCACACCAGCATCGGCGATGTGCTGGTTACCGGCGGCGATCCCCTGGTAATGAAAGACCACCAGCTAAAGAACCTGCTCGATGTACTGGCCTCGAAAAAGCACATCTACCGCATCCGCATAGGGAGCCGTACCCCCGTGGTGCTGCCCATGCGGTTCACAGAAAGCCTGCTGAACCTGCTGGCCTCCTACCACAACCCTCCCCACCGGGAAATAGCCCTGGTTACCCATTTCGAACATTCCTACGAGATCACCCCCGAATCGATGGAGGTGGTGCAGAAACTGCGGAAAGCCGGGATCAGCGTGTACAACCAGCAGGTATATACCGTGGAGAATTCGCGCCGGTTCGAAACGGCCAAGCTGCGCCGCGACCTGAAAGCCATTGGAGTAGACCCATACTACACCTTCAACATGAAGGGAAAAGAAGAAACCAGCAGGTATATGGTGCCCATAGCACGCATCCTCCAGGAACGCAAGGAAGAGGCCAGGCTGCTGCCCGGACTCGACCGTACCGATGAGCCGGTGTTCAATGTGCCCAAGCTGGGAAAAAACCACCTGCGTGCCGGCCAGGACCGCCGGCTGGTAATGATCCTGCCCGACGGGTCGAGGGTTTATGAGTTCCATCCCTGGGAGAAGAACATTACCCCTATCCCACCCTACAACTACGTGGATGTGCCCATTTACGATTACCTGGAAGAGCTGGCAGCGCGCGGGGAGAATGTCAGAGATTACCGGACAATCTGGTTTTATTATTAAGGATTTTATGGTTTTGATGTTTAGGAGAGTCGTGATTGGAAAATTGTTGATTGAGGGGTTGAAAGACTGAAAGCATATCACTTATCATTCACATAAGTAACGCCTGGCATATTTTTGATTTCATCGTTTGGTGATAAGAATACTAAGGTCTCTTTTGGGAAACAAAATTGAACAGTAAAAATAAAATCCTTAACTTGTAAAATCACTGTTAAATAGGGTTTGCTGATTTTCTGGCGACAAATTCGTATATTGTTGATAATTAGTATATTATGTTAATAAGTTTCACCATAAATGCAGGGAAATGTGACCGGAATTTACTAAAATAGCCTAAA
>DSCJ01000045.1 GCA_011049175.1 Bacteroidota bacterium
TCCTGGCCGAGAATGAGGATCAAACCCGTTTTCTGGAAAAGGCTTTTGATATGAATTATTCCTGGGAACTTCACCATCTGATGAATGCCGTGGCACAGCGGAAAGACAGCCTGAAAAGCATTGACCGGTATTTTCAGCGCGAACAGGCCGTTTATCCGCCCGATGTGTACCGCATGCGGTTTATTGACAATCATGACGAAAATTCCTGGGCCGGCACTGTGGAAGAACGGCTGGGAGAGGCCCATGAAGCCTTTGCCGTGTTCATGTTCACCATTCCGGGAGTGCCGCTTCTGTATAACGGCCAGGAAGCCTGCCTGGATAAAAGGCTGGAATTCTTTACCCGTGATCCGATCGAGTGGAAAGAATGTGACAAAACGGGATTCTACCAATCCCTTATCAGGCTAAAAAAAGAGAACAAAGCACTGTGGAATGGCACCTGGGGCGGGGCCATGGAACGCATTTCCACCGGACGAGACAGGAAGGTTTTTGCCTTTACCAGAGAAAAAGACAGCAACCGGGTGGTGGTGTTACTGAATTTCAGCAGGAAATCGTTGTCGGTACTGCCCGATTTTTCCGGGCTTTCCGGCGAATACCGTGAATACTTCACGGGCGAGCGGGCAGTCTTTCCCCCGTCCGATTCTCTCAGGCTGAATGCATGGGATTACCGGGTGTTTGTGAATTCCGGCAATGAATAGCCTGGGTACCGTTTTGTGAGAAACTAGTTCTGCCGGCAGTTAACTGCAGCCTGTTTGACAGGTACTGCCGGGCTCCGACCCAACCGGGCAATAACGTGTCAAATGGATTTCAATGCCGTATGACACGCGTGCTTCCCCGGGATGTTTCTCCTTCCACCAGGATGAAATACAGGCCGGGCCTGACCGCCGCACCATCGCTGCAGGTTCCGTCCCAGATAAAACGGAACACACCGTTTCCAGGGGAATGGATTTCCTGCCGGAAAACGATTTTTCCGCCGGCATCGAAAATATGCAGGCGGGCGTTCCGGTCCCTGCCGGAGTTCCATTCCAGATATACAGGCCCCGTTGAGGGATTGGGCCAGGCATGAACGGAGCTTTCGGGGGATGCATGGAACGGAACATCTTCCGCCGAAACCACAAATTGCGGTGGCGACAACTTCCGGGTGGTGTACAGGCGGTATTCACCGGGTGCCAGGCTGAGGGGGTTATTGACGTCGGTTACCTCCAGGCTGTCGCCTGAAAAGAATTCGTACCATTTTCCCGTATTCTGAAAAGCCGGATTAACCGTTCCTTCCACCAGGTCGAAATTTCCCAGGATCACCACCTTCATGTCGGGATGGTTCAGGTTGATCCTTTTCCGGGAACCGGCCAGGGAATACTGATAATCGGATGTGGAGAACACCTCATGCTCCTTCCTCAAACCGGTCATGAAACTGAACAGCTGGTAGATCCTGTGCCGGGGATGGTACCAGATGTAATCCCAGAGAATAGGTTTTTCTCCCAGGCGCCCATTGTAATCGATGGAAACATCATACCCCAGTTCCCCGAACTGCCAGATCATTTTTGGTCCGGGCAGTCCCAGCAGGAATACGGTGGCCAGCTCCATTCTGGAAAGGGCGGTTTCGAGGTCACGCGTACTGTAACCCGGCAATTCGGCGCCGTAGGTGAGCATTTTGTACATCAGGCGTTCTTCGTCATGGCTCTCCATATAGGTCACCAGGTGAGGTGCCGTCCAGCCCCTTTCCACAGAGGAGCCCCAGCTCAGGTTGGAACTGTATCCCATAACGGCTTCGGCATATTCATGGTTCAGGTTTCCCCACAGCATCATGCCGTATTCGGCCAGTTCCTTTTCTTCCGTGTTGTCGGCAAAATGTTCCAGAATGACATAAAAATCCGGGTTCAGGCTCCAGATGTAGTCGGCGTACATTTTCCAGATGGTCACACGGGTTTCATCATATTCTCCCCAGGCGGCTACGTTGCCCAGGGTGTTTTTCTGGGTGAAACCCTTGCTCAGGTCAAACCGGTATCCGTCAACACGGTAGTTTTCTATCCAGTGTTTCATTACCCGCTTTGAAAAATTCCGTGTGTGAACGCTTTCATGATTGAAATCGTATCCCACGTTGTAGTCATGAGTGGGTACCGGGTTGTACCAGGGGTTTTCTGCAGCCGGCCGTTCATTGGCCTCGTCCCAGTAGAGCCTGACCATGGGCGATTGCCCGAAGGAATGATTCAGTACCATATCGAGAATGACCGCCATATTCCTTCCGTGGCAGGAATCGATAAAGGCTTTCAGATCGTTAGCAGGACCGTAATATTTGTCGGGGGCAAAGTAAAAAGACGGATTGTATCCCCAGCTGAGGTTTCCCTCAAACTCATTCACAGGCATCAGTTCGATGGCATTGACTCCCAGGCGGGCAAGATAATTCAGCGTATCGGTCAGGGTTTTCCAGTTGTGGGCTTCCAGAAAATCGCGCAGGAGGAGTTCGTAGATCAGCAGGTTTTGTTTGCCGGGAAGGGTGTATGTATCGTTTGACCAGTCATATTCCCCTGCGGCTGTCTGCAGAACGGAAACGGGTTCGGTAGTAAATTCAGAGGGATAAGGCCTGAGATCCGGATAGGTTTCTTCGCTGATGTACACGTCGTTCCATGGGTCCAGGACTTTTTCGGTGTACGGGTCGGCTATGCGCAGTTCCCCGTCCACCAGGTACTGAAAGGCGTATTCCACACCGGCTTCCAGACCAGTCAGGGTGATCCACCAGCGGTTGGTCACGGGATCGAGGTTCATGCGGGAGGCAGAGGACGGGGTCCAGTGGTTGAAATCGCCAATGACAAACACATGTTCTTTTCCGGGGGCGTGCAGTACCAGGTGGGTGGTGTGATCGTCGGCGATGTTGATCCCGTCAACGGTTCCATCGGGAAGGCTTTGGTAAACGGCATCGTCCAGGATATGGACAAATACGGAATCGGCGGCCTGTTCCCCGGCCGTTTCGGCCGTTACTTTGATCCGGTAATCGCCCGGATCGGGAAAAGTAAACAGATGCGATAGGCCGGTGCCGGTAGCCGATTTAACTTCTGAGTTGTTCAGATACAGGGTCAGGTCGGCTTCTTCACTGGCGACGGCTTCCAGGGAGATATTTGCGGAGGGATCGGCAATGGTCAGATCTTCGGGTGAGGTAATGGAAACGCTCAATCCTTCGGGATACACATCGATAAAAATATCGGGGCGGGTTTGCTTGTCGCCCGCGGCATTCCGGAAAACAAACGCAAGCTTTTTAACGGTTTCTCCCGCTCCCACGCCGTAAAAGGTTGTTATATCGGGCGTTATGACCAGTTCGTACAGGTAATCGCCCAGGTAGTTCAGTTTCGGCTGGGTGGCGTTGTTGCCCCAGGTGCCGATCACATGCTGCCAGCTGGTGCTTCCCTCAATGATGACACCCGTATGGGCATAGAGATCGCCCGTATAATTTTCCAGGTCTCCTCCCTCATCCAGGCTGGTGTTGTAGGTTACCCTGACTTCCCCGCTGGTGGTTGGGAATTCGGGTTCCGTGGTGACCATCTGGGCGGAAAGCGAGCCGGTGAGGCACGCCAGCACAGGCAGGAAGAATGATTTGATTTTCATTGGCAGCAGGTAGTTTTGTATTTGTTATTCCAGTTCCAGGATCAGGGGTGACCTTGCGGGGAGGGTGAGTGAACCGGTAAGCGAGACGGTTTCACCGGTAATTACGTTTCGGCCCGAGGTGCGGGATCCGATCATTTCGGCGAACCTGGCGGTATGGAGCAGGCTTTCCTCCCGGTTTTTGTTCAGAATAACCATGATCGTTTGGTGGTTAAGGTATCTGAAATACACATACACGCCGTTTTCAGGAGCGAAGTGGATCAGGCCGCCCCGGTGGATCACTTCATTTTCTTTCCTCCAGTTCAGAAGGGTTTTCATGTATTGCTGAAAATCGAGCGCTTCCCCTGACAGTCCCCTGCCGGTGAACGCATTGACTGCATCAGTGGCCCATCCCCCGGGAAAATCTTTTCTGATAAATTCGTGCCGGTTCCCTTCTTCATGGGTCATGAGTATTTCCGTTCCGTACATGATCTGGGGGATCCCCCGCATGGTCAAAATATACGCCATACCCAGTTTCATGAGTTCCGTATCCTGGCCTGCCTGCATAAAAAAACGGTCCATATCGTGGTTATCGGCAAAGATCACCAGGTTTCGCGGATCGGGATACACGGCATCGTTTACCATGGCCTCATACAGTACGGCCAGGCCCGTGTTGAAGGTTTCTTCTTCCGTCAGCCCCCGGAACAGGGCGTGCTGCAGTGGAAAATCCATCAGAGAGGGCAGATTTCCGCGGTAGCCGTCGGGGTTATTCTTTCCTTTCTGCCAGTAGGAAACAATGACCGGGTTGGTTGACCATTCCTCGCCCACGATATTGAGGCGGGGATATTCCAGCAGAAGGGCCCGGCACCATGCTGCCATAAAATGTTTGTCGGGATAGGGATAGGTATCGACCCGGATGCCGCTGAGCCCTGCGTATTCGATCCACCAGATGCTGTTCTGGATGAGGTACCGGGCCAGAAAAGGGTTTTGCTGGTTCAGGTCGGGCATGGAAGGGACGAACCAGCCGCGGGTCATGTATTCCAGGTCGTAACGGGAGGCATAAGGGTCCTGGTGTGTGGTGCGGCGGTGATTGGTGGGAGTGTATTCCGGATAATAATTGATCCAGCTTTTCATGGGGATGTCTTTCATCCACCAGTGTTCCGAGCCACAATGGTTCAGCACCATGTCCATGATGAGCTTCATGTCTTTTTCCCTGGCTTTTCGTCCGAGCTCCCGGTAATCCTGGTTGGACCCGAAACGGGGGTCGACCCGGTAGAAATCGGTAATGGCATATCCGTGGTATGAGGTGCTGGGCTGGTTGTTTTCCAGCAGCGGGTTGGCCCACAGCGCTGTGAAACCCATTCCGGAAAGATAATCCAGGTGGTTCAGTATGCCCCGGATATCGCCCCCGTGGCGGCCCTGGGGGTCGTTCCTGTCGGGTTTCTCCTTCATTCCTTCCATTTCATCGTTTCCGGGGTCGCCGTTGGAAAAACGGTCGGGCATCAGCAGGTAGATTACATCGCCGGCATCGAACCCTTCTCTCTGTGCCGAACGGTCTTCTCTTTCCAGCAAAGGATATTCCAGGGTGGCTATGATCTCTCCGTTTTTCCGGAATACCAGGGGTACGCTGCCCGGCTGCACATGCCGGTCGAGCCGCAGATCAATGAAAAGGTACCGGGGATTTTCAACGCTGGTGACAGCTTCCAGGATAACTCCGGGATAATCAACTATTACCTCGGATCCGGAAAGATGCTGGCCGTAAACCAACAATTGCAGTCCGGGATGTTTCATGCCGGCCCACCAGAATGGGGGCTCCACCCTACTGATCTGTGCATGGAGGGTTTGTTGCAGCAGAAAGGGAATCAGAATGAGTGCAATTCTTTTCATGGAAAAAATAATAGGGTTTGATTCTATCAGAAAGTATAGGGGAAGGTCATGTATTGCATTCCCGGAAGCACATTTCCCCCGAAATCGAACAGGGTATTGCATTCCCACGCCGAACCCTGTCCCCACTGGGTTTTCATTCCGGAAGTGATCCAGGCAGGTTCCCAGTAAAAGATCCCTTTTCCTCCCCCGTCAATGACTTCCTGGGTGAGTTTCACCAGGTACCGGTACTGGCCCTCAGCGGTGGCGGGGTATCCTGATTCCAGCCGGGTGGTGTCGATGATGTTGGGGTAATCATCGGCATAGCCTGTTGTCCAGGGGTAGGCTGTTTCCATGATCATGACCTCGCGGCCGAGCGATAACCGGATGTGTTCTGTGAAATTGCTTATCCGGTCGAGCTCAACTTCCGACCACATATAGTAATAGGAAAACCCAACGATGTCGAAATCTTTCAGGCCGGCTTCTTCCAGACCCTGAAACCAGGGGACTACGTTCTCGGGCTGGGCGATATGGAGAATGATCTTCGGAACAGGGGATGCGTTATGCCCCGCATCGCGCACGGCCTGTATTCCTGCATTCAGGAGGTATACGAAGTTTTCCTCGTTCCCGTCCCAGCGGTTCCCGGCCGGCAGGAGAAAGCCCGGATTGATTTCGTTCCCTGTCTGTACGTATTCCGGCATGAGGTCCTGTTGTCCCAGGTGTTGCAGAACATTCAGGGTATACCGGTATATGCTGTCATGAAGTATTTCCAGGGAAAGGCCTTCCCATGCAGCCGGGGGAAGCTGGCGGGAGGGATCGGCCCAGGTATCGGAATAGTGAAAATCGAGGCAAACCTGCATACCCTGTTCCCGGGCACGGGCAACGGCCAGGGTCACGTCGTCCAGGTCGTTATACATCCGGGTTCCCTGTTCCCCGTAGATTTCTTTGGTCCATTCGGGAGTATGGAACAGCCTGAAACGGGCCACATTGGCCCCGTATTCAGGGAAGATCCGGTATGGATTTTTTGTTTTGCCTGAATCTCTGTACGATCCGTTGTGATCCAGGATCTGGTTTACATAGGAGAGGTCGGCTCCCATGACCATCTGATGGGGCATATAAAAAACGGGATCGTCACGTTCTTCCGGTTCTTCCTGTTTGCAGGACACGCCGGTCAGGACCAGGATCGGAATAAGATGCAGCACTGCATATTTCATAACACAGGAATAAGTGCAAATTTAATGATTCAGACAAAAAGAGGTTACCCCGCCACACGGGGTAACCTCTCTTCTTCCCAACCTTAACCATCAATTCTTAGTGACTGTGTATGTATAGATGGCATTACTCAGGTCCAGTGTAATGGTATAATTGCCTGCCTCGGCAATGGCAATGTTATCGCCACCGTACTCCAGTTTACCGTCGGGGCCGGTATCACCCAGGTTAATATCCCATCCGTCGTTGGCCCTGAACTTGATCTCACCAGCGGTAAGGTCGACGGTCAGTGTCCACACATCCTCTATGGGATCGTAGGTCATATCGGTGTCGTAATCCCATTCCCCGGGTGTGGCCGAACCGATCAGTCCCCAGTGGGTTTTGGTATGCGAATAGGTGGCATCGTTCAGGTTGGCCTTTACCAGGAACACGCCGGCTCCGCCGGTCACCACCTTGATGTTGTTACCTCCCCAGCTTCCGATCTGAAGAGTTCCTGATTCTCCGCCGGGATCGGGATCCCCAATGGTATAATCTTCTTCCCATCCGGGAACCATGGTGAATTTATGGTACACTTCCGCTTCGTTGAAATAGAGGTAGCCTTCGTATTTTCCGTCATCTTTCACTGAGAAAATGGTGGTGTGTTCATTGGCGGCATCCCATTCTGCCCAGTCGGGGTTCCATTCGTTCTGGTAACTACCCGGTACGTACAGTTTGGGATACACAATGATTTTCTCAAAAGGAGTGATGGTCAGTGCCAGGGGGGTGGAATACAGGGTATCCAGATCGGGATGGACGGTGGCCATGATGCGGACCTCCACATTTGCCGGCTGTTCGGGTTGCATTCCCATGGCGAGCAGTGCGCTGTTCATCTTCCCGACGGTAACCTCCAGTTTGGTTTCGGTTACTTTTCCCAGTTCGCGGGGTTCCTGGAAATTGTTCCCTGCCTCGTCCAGATGAACCCGGTATGTCACGGGAGCCTGAAACCCGTAGTTGGCAGGGTCCCAGGTAAATGAAACCAGGGTGTCTTCCTCGTTTTCTTCCAGGAGCACATAGGTGGTTCCCCCGGCCGGGCTGGTGAAGGCTGGATCACCCAGTACCTGGTAAACAGGATGTTCTTCCTCTTCGCAACCCACCGCCAGCACCAGAAGGGCCAGGATGAAAGGATAAAGTATATTTTTCATGGTCGTAATGTTTTTGGTGTTGGTTTAATAATCGGGATTTTGCTCCAGATTGGGGTTGGCTCCGATATCGGCTGCAGGAAGGGGGAAGAGGTCGTATTTGGCATCCACGGCCGTTCCTTCGGGCACTCCCCCTTTCCAGGGCCAGAGATAATCGGTATCGCTGAATTTCCCGAACCGGATCAAATCGGTGCGGCGGTGCCCTTCCCAGTACAATTCACGGGCACGTTCGTCCAGGATAAACGAGAGGGTAAGGTCTCCGCCCCCGATGTTTCCTGAATCATCACCATAGGCTCTTTTCCTTACCTCGTTGACATAGAAAAGGGCTTCGCCTGCCGTAGCTCCCTCGCCACCTCTCAGCACGGCCTCGGCCAGCATGAGGTAAACGTCGGCCAGGCGAAACAGGGGATAATCGGTATCCACGTAAGTGATGTTCGAACCGGGCTGGCCGTCGGAGGTTATGTTTTTGAATTTGGTGATGGCATAGCCGTGGGTGAAATCGAACACGTCGTCGATCTCCAGGGATTGCCCGTTGGTGTAAAACATGGCCCGCTTGTCGGTAGCTCCTGAAGGATCCGGAAATTTTTCAACAAACGTGCTCGTTACCCGGGTTCCGCCCCATCCGAAATCAATTCCATAATCGGCAACATTCATGGAACCTCCCACGGCGGCATGCACCACAAAAGTCATTCCTCCCCAGGTTTGGGCATTGGTTCCGTCGAAGATTACCGGAAAGATAATGCCTTCAGCCGTATGGTTATCGGCCAGGAAAAGATGTGAATAATCAGGATCGAGATCATAGCCGGCATCGATAATATTCTTACAGTAAGTGATGCATTCGGTGTATTTTTCCGTTCCGATATATACTTCGGCATTCAGGTAGAGTTTGGCCAGAAGCATCCAGGCAGCGGCCTGATCGGCTCTTCCGTAGTCATTGGTACGGGGGGCCGGCAGCTGCGATTCGATATCAAGCAGTTCCTCTTCCACGTATTCGAACAGGTCAGCCCGGCTGATCTGTTCCGGCAGGAAAGCGCCCACGTTGTCGTTTTCGGTGACAAAGGGAACGCTTCCGAACATATCGATGGCATGAACATAGCTCAGGGCCCTGAGGAACCGTGCTTCGGCGCGATAGCCACGGATGATCTCTTTTTCGGCCTCGCTGAAACCACGTTCCGAAAGCTTTTCTTCCGTTGATTCCCTGAGGAATTCGTTGGCATAGGAAACCTGGAGGTATATCCTGTTGTACATGGCCGTGATAAACTCATTCGATTCCGACCAGTCCTGTTCGTGGTAATCTCTCAGGTTCCCGTCGTTCCAGGCAATGACGGCCTCGTCGGTGGGCAGTTCCTGTGCTTTCCAGTACTGCCTAAGGTAGGTGGAAAAGCCTTCGTCGATTCCTGAAATATCAGGCATCCCGGCGGGTCCCTGCTGACCGCTGAGGGCCAGGCCGGCATAAGCCTTCGCCAGTACCGACGTGTACCCGTCGAGGGTTTCGAACACAGTAGCCGAGGTGATTTCATCCGGGTCAAGGGGCACGGTGTCAAGGTCTTTGACACAGGAGGCCAGGACCAGGGTGAAAACCAGGGCGATGGGTGTGAATAATTTTATATATGATGTTTTCATTTTTCTATGGTTTTTAGGTTAAAATCCCAGGTTAACACCGAGCATGAAAATCATGGGCCGCGGGTACATATTTTTGTCTATTCCGCTGCTGATTTCCGGATCCATTCCCCTGTAACCGGTAATCAGGAGCGGATTCTGTACGGTCCCGTAAACACGCATGTTCATTTTCCCGTTGAGCATGCCTTTCATGTTGTGTGCCAGGGTGATGTAATCCAGTCTGAAGAAGGAACCGTTTTCAATATAATAGTCAGAGAAATATTTGGGGTTCTCGAATTCGGTTTCCAGCAGGTTCTTCGACTGGTTGTTCAGGTAACCGGTGGGCCAGTAAAGTCCGTTGTAGGACGCGCTGTTGGAGAATACGTTATTATAAACGTAATTGCCCAGGTTGGCACGTCCGGCAAAGCTGAATTCCCAGTTCTGATAAACGAAAGTGGAATTGATCCCCATAAACACGTCAGGGGCAGCCTTTTGCAGTCTGTACCTGTCTTCCACGGTGATCTGACCGTCGCCGTCGCGGTCAACATACAGGCCTTCAATGGGTTTTCCGTTACTGTCGTAAACCTGTTCCCATACAAAGAAGGAATAAACAGGATATCCCACCGAATGGATCTGGATGGTGTTTCCTACGCCTCCGGAAATACCGCCAACAAAAACTCCTTTGTAAACGGGGTCGTCGACCCGGGTCAGGCTGGTGATCTCGTTTTTGTTATAGGTGATGTTGTATCCGATATCCCAGTACATATTGGCTTTCGAAATGGGTTTCCCGTTAATGGTGAATTCGATCCCCCGGTTTGTGAGATTTCCCACGTTGGTGGTGATCTGATTGGTGAAATTGGTACCGGCAGGGACCGGGATGGTATTGATCAGATCGACGGTTTCCCTGTGATATACATCGAGGGTTCCCGTTACCCGGTTCTCGAGGAATCCGAAATCGAGTCCGGCATTGTAGGTAACGGTCTCTTCCCATTTCAGGTTTGCGTCGTACCCTTCAGGGCGGTAGGTATATACGAATTCATCTCCAAACTGGTAGCGGGCCGTGGGTTCGCTGCGGGTATACCTGGCCAGGTAGGGATAGTCGTTGCTGGTGATATCCTGCTGACCGGTTACTCCGTAACCCAGCCGGAGCTTCAGTTCGGAAAATATCCCGGCATTCTGGATAAAGTTTTCGTTGAACAGGTTCCAGGCAAATGCCACCGAGGGGAACAGCCCCCAGCGGGTTTCCGGTGAGAATCGTGATGAACCGTCGTTCCGGAGGGTGAAGGTCAGCAGGTAACGGTCTTTCAGCGAGTAGTTCAACCGTCCGAAAAAGGATACCAGGTAGCTTTCGGTTTCATAGTCCGTGTCCTGGTTGACAATGGTTCCCCTGATGTTTTCCGAGTAGGTGGTACCCTGCCTCCAGAAATGCTGCCATTCATAACCGGCGGTGAAATCCACACGGCCCAGAGCCCCGAAGTCGTTTTTGTAGTTCAGGTAAAGGTCGAACAGTTCGTTCGATTTCGACTGGGTGTATACCCGGTCTTCGCCGCCCCCGTTCAATTCGTCATACAGCCAGGGAGCATTTTCCGGAATGTAAACATACCCGTCGCTTTCCGAACCGTCGTATCCCAAGTTGATGTTGGCGGACAGTTCGGGCATGAAATGGAAATTGTATTCCAGTTGCATGAAAGCCATCAAGCGGTTCACGGTTGACTGGTCGTCGCGCATTTCCAGCATGGCCACGGGGTTGGAAGGGGCCAGCTTGTTGGGGTTCCCGTTCACATCGGTCCAGGTGAAATATCCTCCGTATTCACTTTCCGGATCTTTCACCGGTTGGGTGGGGTCGAAATGAATAGCCGACCCAATGGCTCCCCAGTTGGCAAACCGGTTTTTAATGTTCATTCCTTTCAGGCTGAGGTCTACCTGCAGGTGATCATCGAAGAAAGTGGGATTCAGGTTCAGGGAACCGGTAAAACGGTCGAGCCCCGAGGTAAGCAGAATCCCTTTCTGTCCCGAATATCCCAGCGATACCCGGTAGGGAAGATCGAAAGCGCTTCCGGAGAAGCTCAGGTTATGGTCGTGCGAAACGGCCGTCTGGAAGATCTCATCCTGCCAGTTGGTGCTTGCATCGCCCAGCAGGGCAACGGCATCGGGGTTGTCTGCATAGCGTTCCTCGATCAGGTTGCGGAACTCTTCTGCAGAAAACACTTCAAACTGGGATGTCAGCACGGAGGCAGACACATAGCCGTCGTAATTTACCTGAAGGGGTCTGTCTTTCTGACCTTTCTTGGTGGTGATGATGATCACCCCGTTGGAAGCCCTGGAACCGTAAATGGCGGTAGCCGAAGCATCCTTCAGTACGGTAAAGGTTTCAATGTCATTGGGGTGAATGGTGTTGAGAGGGCTCCTCATACCGGCAATTCCGGCATTGTCTACCGGTATGCCGTCAATCACGATCAGCGGATCATTGCTGGCCGACATGGAGGATCCTCCACGGATCCGGATGGTGGCTGCTCCGCCGGGGTCACCGCCCGGGCTGGTGATCTGGACACCGGCCAGCTTACCGGTGATGAGTTCTTCAGGAGTCACAATGGCCCCACGGTTGAAGTCATCCGACCGGATGGACGTGATCGAGCCGGTAGCGTCTTCTTTTCTCACCGTTCCGTATCCGATCACCACCACCTCGTCAAGCGCCTTTTCATCGAATACCAGCTCAATATTATATGGGCCGGGTCCGGTTACCTGCACTTCCCGGGTGATATAGCCAACAAAGGAAACGACCAGTACGGCATTCCTGTCGACATCCAGTGAGAAGTTCCCGTTTGTGCCGGTAATGGTCCCGTTGCTGGTACCTTTTTCCAGGATGCTGACTCCCTGCATGGGGAATCCGTCGGTTGCATCGGTGACCGTTCCTGTTACGGTAATCTGCTGTGCATGGAGCAGACCCGTGAGGAACAGGCCACAGAAGAACATCATCCATCTGAGATTTGATCTTTTTTTCATAGAAAAGGGTTTAGTTGTTTAGGTTTTTTATTCATAAGTTATCATGTGGTTCTAATCTTCCGGAACAGTTTACAGCAAATTTATGAAATTAGGGCGTCGAAATCCACTTTTAATGCCCTAATAGACAGTATTATAACGCAATCGTTTCCGCAAACGTTTGCAATCGGGTTTCCGGAATCTCCGGAATGTATGAAATCGATATTCGGGAAAGAAAAATTTTGGTTAAATTTAGGTCTGTTTCAACACGAAAGTGCCGAAACATGTTATACAGGCACTTACTGTTGGAGGGTCATGAATTTATTGTTACATTGAGAAAAAATCCATACCCGGCATGCGGGAAGGGCGCGTTACCATAAAGGATATAGCCCGTGAACTGGGTGTTTCACCATCCACCGTTTCCCGGGCGCTGAAGGACCATCCGGATATCAGTGCGGAAACGAAAAAAGCGGTTAAGGAACTGGCCGAAAAATACCATTATCAGCCCGATGCCATTGCTCTCAGTCTTCGCAGCAGGCAGACCCGTACCATCGGAGTGGTAATCCCCGAAGTGGTGCACCATTTCTTTTCTTCCGTGATCAGCGGCATTGAAGATGTGGCTTATCATGCTGGATACCAGGTAATGATCACGCAGTCGAACGAGAATTACGAAAGAGAGGTGCGCAGCATTGAAGCCCTGCTGAACAGCCGGGTTGACGGAATTCTGGTATCCATCTCGAAATACACCAACCATTTCAATCACCTGCAGAAAGTGCTCGAAGAAGGGGTGCCCCTGGTGTTTTTCGACCGGGCCTGTGAAGAAATGGAGGTGGATCGTGTGGTGGTTGACGATTATTTCGGTGCGTTCCGGGCCGTGGAGCATCTTATCAAAATGGGTTGCCGGCGGATAGCCCATTTCGGGTCTGCCCAGCTGCTGGCTATTGCCCAACAGCGTCTGCACGGCTATATCAATGCCCTGAAGGAATACGATATGAAAGTAGACGAAAGGCTGATCATTCAGTGTGATACACTGCCTCAGGCCCTCAAAATGACCGGAAAGGTGCTCGATCTGTCTGATCCGCCCGATGCCATCTTTGCCATCAACGACCTGACCGCGGCCGGCGCCATGAAGGTGATCAAGGAGCGGGGCTTGAGAATTCCTGAAGATATTGCCATTGTGGGGTTTACCAATGGACAGATAGCCCATCTTACCGATCCTCCCCTTACCTCGGTGGAACAGCACGGATACGATATGGGGAGGGAGGCCGCGCGCATGTTGCTCGACCGGCTTACCCGGCCCAATTCCGATTATCCTCCCAAGATCAAAATTCTGAAAACCCGACTGGATATCAAGGCATCTTCCCTGCGGAAAAAATAATATATTATGGTATAAACACTTTTAAATTTACAGGCATGAAGATCATTTCGCTGAAGGACGTAGAGAAAAAAAGAGTGAATATGGAAGGGGCCGAAAAGGCCTACAAACAGGTTCCCATTTCACGAATTGACGGCGCTCCTGTTTATGCCTACCGGGTATTTACCATTGAGCCGGGAGGCTTTACCCCTTTTCACCGGCATTCATACGAACACATGAACTACATTATTGAGGGAGAAGGGGTTCTGGTGAACGAACAGGGGGAAAGGCAACCCCTGAAGGAAGGAGATTTTGCCCTGGTGATGCCCGATGAAAAGCACCAGTACCGGAATACTTCTCCCGACCGGCCTATGGTGATGATTTGCGGTGTCCCAAAGGAATTTGAGTAGTTTTCAACAATACACCGTGTATAAAAAGAAAAACAGGATAGCATTTCCTGTTTTTTTTTCCTTCTATCTTTAGGGCAGATAAAATTTCTGTTGCCTTTGAGAAGACGGCCACAAAAGGAAGAACGACTGAAACGTACCCGGCGCATGACCATCATGCTGAATCCCCGGGAAACGGAAGCGCTGAATGCCTATTTTCGCCGGTACAAAGTGAGAAACCGGTCGAAGTTCATGAGAGAAGCTATCATTACTGCCGTTCTCAGAAAGTTTGATGAAGATTATCCCACCCTGTTTGAGAATGAACCTCCCACCCTGTTTGATGTGCAGGATTGAAATTTGTTTTCCTGTTGCTTCCTGAGAGGTCTGATAATATTATGTCCTCAAACTGGCAAGTCTTTTTTTTCGCTGGCAATACTTTCCAAAGCTACGGCCACAGATCACTTTGCCGGTGCTTCCAGATTCAGTATTTTATTGGTCTGCCTGCCGTCAATAATTTCCACCGAGTCGACCTTTGACAGGATAAAGAGGGAAGATTTTTCCTTCTCAGCCTCCAGGTAATATTTGCCTGGCGCCAGGTCTGTGAATGTGATTTCTCCGTAATCGTTGGTGAAACCGCTCATCAGATATTCATAGCCCAGAAACTGTTGCCAGGATTCGTAGACCCAGACCTCTACATTGTCTTCTGCCATTCCATCGTATCGCGTGGTGATGAACAGGTCGCCGGAGGGGATCACTTCCTTTTTGCATCCCGTCAGCAGAGCCGGCAACAGTATAATAAAGAGAAAGAAAAGTGTCCGTGTTTTCATAACGCTGGTTTTTTTGATTGTATACGGGAAAAAAGGAAAAAGGATGCTTTCCTTGAAATAAGTGGAGGATTTTTTCATTCTGCCTGCAGGGTCAGATAGAAAGAGGAACCCTGACCTGTTCGGCTTTTGACCCAAATTTTCCCCCCGTTTTTTTCAACAAACTGCCGGCAAAGATACAGGCCCAGGCCGGTTCCTGTTTCTCCGTCCGTTCCTTTGGTTCGTACCGTACCTTCGGCGGAGAAGAGATTATTTTGGTGGGATTCGGGAATACCCACTCCGGTATCCTGTACTTCGAGCAGTACCTGTTTCTTCTGTGCCACAGCCGACACCCGGATTCTTCCCCCGGATCCGGTGAATTTCAGCGCATTGGAGAGAAGATTGCGCAGGACCACCGAAACCATCCGGTGGTCTGCCCTTACCCGGATGTCTTCGGGAATATGTGTTTCCAGCCTGATCCTTTTGGCTTCTGCCTGAGGTTTGAATACCGGGAGTATCTCCTCGAAAAGAGACTGCAGGGAGATCACCGCAGGAGATGGATCCATTCTGCCCTGCTGCAGGCTGCTCCATTGCAGCAGGTTGTCGAGCAACTGGAGGAGGTGCTCGGCTGCATTCCTGATGCGGAGGATGTGGGCTTTTCTTTCTTCTTCGGTATAGCTTGGGTAATTTTCATACAACAATTCGGCAAATCCCAGCAGGGTGTTGAACGGATTTTTCAGGTCGTGTCCGATGATGGCAAAGAGGGTGTCGCGGGTATGGATGGAAGCCTCCAGTTGCCGGTTTTTATGGCCCAGTTCCGAAAGCAGAAAATCCAGTTCTTTTTTCTGGCGGGAGATCTCAGCGTGGGCTTTCCGGAAGGCCCTGTAACGGTTGTAAATAAGTAAGAAGGCCAGACTTCCCAGAACCGTTACGGCGATCAGAATATTTCTGATGATCTTTTGCTGGGTCAGTACTTTCCGGCTCAGTTTTTTTTCATTTTCCAGGGAAGAGATTTCCGAATTTTTCCTTTCCAGAATTTTTCTTACTTCCATCCGTGCCAGGTCAAGCCGGTTCAGCGAATCGGTCAGGGCATTGTGTTTCCGTGAATATGCCAGCGCTTCCAGGTAACGGCCTGAGTTTTCATGTATTTCAGAAAGCAGGGCAAAGGCGGTGGCCAGTTGTTCCATCCGGTTTTTCTGCCGGGCAATCCTTACGGCATTTTCCAGACTGGAAACGGCCTTCTCCGGATGGTTCATCTGGTGGTATAATTTCCCCATTACCACCAGCAGCCGGCTGCTGGTTTCTCCGTTTTCACGGAATTTCCGGTGAGCCTGTTCAAAATATTCCTGTGCGCGCGACCAGTCTTCCTGTATGGCATACAGTTCCCCGATATGTGTCAGGGAGATGGCTTCCCATCGGGATCCATTTTCGTCTGAAAAAATTCCAGCGGCTGTCCGGTGTGATTCCTTGGCCAGGGAGAGGTCTCCCCTGTGGGTGTATGCCCATCCGGTATTTGTATGTATGCGCCAAAGGATTTCCCTGTCAACCGGCCGGGGCAGCAGGTTTCCCGCTGCCTGGAAATGTTCCAGGGCACTGTCGGGCATCTGGCGTTTCAGATAAGCCTGTCCTATCAGATTATGCGATTCTGCCCGGAGAAAATCGGATTCCATTCCCGGCCTGCAGTTATTCAGTGTGTGCAGTGCCTGCCGGTAATGATCCTGGGCCAGCCGGTATAAACCCACCCGGTAATGGATCTGTCCGATATCATTGTAAAGGGATGCCAGTGAACGAGCGGCAGGCATCATGAGATGCAGATCGAGGCTTTTGAAAAATTCCTCCATGGCCTTTTCCAGATGCCCCGAGTCGGCATACAACCGTCCCATTTCCAGGTGCATCAGGGCCTGTCTCTTTTCCGGGTTATCCGGATCGTCAATGCGGAGAAATAACCGGCAGTATTGCACGGCCTTTTCGGGAGCGCTGTTGCGATGCTTCCGGAAAAGTATCCCGAGTACCCGGTAATGCGATGTGTCCAGTCGGTTTTCTTCCAGCGCCCGGTGAAGGATATGTTCCAGGCTGTCGGTTGGCAACGAGGCTGTGCCGTACATCTTGCCGGCAAACAACAACATCACTGCCAGGGTCCATGTGGGGATGATAAAGGACCGAAGCATAGGGTTTGGGTTCTGATATACAAAGATATCATCTGAATCCTAAATTCCATGCATATGCTATGCTTTTTCATTGATTTTTTTGCAAAAACGGCAGAAAAGTATGGCAGAGGTTAAAAATTCACAGAAAAGGAATAAGAATGGGAAAATGAAGGCATCAGAAATCCAAACCGACAGATACAGAATAAAAAATTTATGCAGGGGTGATTTTAAAAAAGGAATCCAATATAATTATTTACTGAACTGGGCTATGCTTCCCATCATGCCAAATGATTAGTATCAGGCAGCTGTGTCCGGTTATCGATACTACGTAGAAAACAACGTTGATAACTACGTAGTATATTGTTCGTTCCCGGCAAGTGGATATTTATAAAACGCCTGAATATCAGAATTATGAGAAGGAGGCGTATCGAGACTATATTTCTAACCGGCAAAAGGAAAATCTGGTTTGGAAGCCTTTCCCTGCCGATGCCGGTGACCGGCTCACAGGCTGAAAAAGACCCGGTATTTACCGTGCGTTTTTCAGCTGCTTTTCGGCCTGGTGCCAGTCATCTTCGGCGGTTCCGTAAATGCCTTTCGCCACCCTGTCGTGATAAATCTCTTCGGCTTTTCTTCTGATCTCTTCCTCAGTGGGAGCTGGTTTGCGCGAGGCAGCCCGGGGCTGTTGACCGGTTTTTTTTGCTGTTGATGATTTTTTTGCTTCTACGCCGGTTGTTTTGGAGGTTCTTTTTGTTGCCATGGTCGGGGTGTATTTGGTATGTACCTATAAATTTATGATAATAATGGATAAAACGAATATATTTACAGGAAAAAATGATCAGATGATTTATACAAATATTTAAGACCTGACAGAAGGGGTCTGTTTTATCTGGCATTTTCTGTAACACCATCTGAAAACCATGGATTATGAAAAATTTGGTTGTTTTTATTTTTATTTTTTTCGGAGCCGGGCTCCTGCTTCCTGCCGCGGCACAGGATATCACACCACTTCCTCCGCCACAGAAAACCGGAGGCATGCCTCTGATGGAAGTTCTGGCCAAACGGCGTACGGTACGCAGTTTCAAAAGAAGAGACCTGTCGCAGCAGCAGATATCCGACCTGCTCTGGGCGGCTTTCGGGATCAACCGGCCCGACGGGAAACGTACGGCACCCAGCGCCAGGAATTTTCAGGAAAACGACCTGTATCTGCTGATGAAAAACGGCGTGTACCTTTACCTGCCTGAAACCCACAGCCTGGAAAAACTGATGGATGAAGATATCCGCCACCTGGGCGGCACCCAGGATTTTGTGAAAGACGCTCCCCTCACGCTGGTGCTGATTGCCGACCTGGACCGGATGGGAGGCGCCGGTACGGGAACCAATCTGCAAACGGCCTATATAGATGCCGGATACATATCACAGAATATTTACCTCTTTTGTACATCGGCCGGACTATCCACCGGCGCCCGCGGATTGATCGACCGGGAGGCGCTGGGTGCTGCCCTGAAACTGAAGGACAGCCAGGCGATCATTATTGCCCATTGTGTGGGATACGAGAAGTGAGGGGTGTTTCAGGTTCCGGGTTTCAATGAGACGATTCTTCCCCAGGCTTTACGATGCGGATGAATCAGTGGGAATTTAACGGGGATGATGGCTTTGCCATGCCGGGTTTGTATACATAAATTAAATGATGCGGAAAGGAAGCTAAGGCGATGAAAAGATATTTATTCCTTCTGACCACAGTATGGGGAATCATTATGAATGTTTCGGCTCAAAAGGATGGGCGGATACGGGTGGACGAGGATATTTTTCTAATCCCCCTGGGTGATTCGGTATACATTCATGAAACCTGGCATGAGACGGCGCACACCGGGAGGTTCTCCTCGAACGGAATGATCGTGATCCGGAACGGGGAGGCGGTGATGATAGATACTCCGATGGACAATGATAAAACCGAACGGATGACGAAATATGTAAATGAGCAACTGGGGGCCCGTGTTGCCCTGTTCGTTGCCGGGCATTTTCATGATGATAACATCGGGGGACTGGAGTACCTGCACAGAATAGGGGTAAAATCCATAGCCCTGGACCTGACGGTGGAAGCCTGCAGAGAAAGAGGACTGCCGGTGCCCATGCAGGCCTTTACCGATTCGCTGCATTTCCAATTCAACGGAGAACACCTGGTATGCAGGTTTTTCGGGCCCGGCCATTCCTTTGATAACATCACGGTATGGTTACCGCAAAGAAAAATTCTTTTCGGAGGCTGCCTCATCCGGTCGGCCGATGCAAGGGGACTGGGCAATCTTTCCGATGCCGTGGTGGAGGAATGGGATACCACGGTGGGAAAGATCCTGGAAGCCTATCCGGATGTGGGGGTGGTGGTTCCCGGCCATGGAGAATGGGGGGGAAAAGAACTACTGACCCATACTATGGAACTGGTGAGAAGGCACGGGAACTGAAACCGTGAATCAAGCCATGAGGTATTATCCAATTTGTTTTTACTACTTAACAAAAAATTCCGCCTATGTTTGGAAGAATATTCAGTCCGTTGATTGGGGTGCTCGTGGTAATGACAGTATCCCGGGCACAGAACCTGCCCGGGAACCCTGAAGACAACCTGCCACCCACCATCCGGCGTATTACCAATTTCGGTGAAAGGGCCGATTTCTCACACGATGGTAAGAAAGTGCTGTTTGTGGAGAAAACCTACGGAGATGTGTATGAAATCGATCTGGCCACCGGAGAACTGTATCTGATCACCGGGCATTTCTACCATGGGGGGTTTACCCGGGCCCTGTACCTGGCCAACGGCGATGTGCTGCTTTCCGGATGCACCAGTTTCGATGCCGAACATCCCCATATGAACCGGCAGGTAAAGGCTGAGCTCTGGGTGCTGGATAAAAGCTACCGGAAACCGCCGGTGCGTCTGGGTACCAAATGCTCAGAAGGTCCCGCCGTTTCGCGCACCGACATGAAGATTGCCTGGACTGTAACCCATACCCAGTACCCCGTAAAGATGAACAAAGGGCAATACGTGTTTTATCTGGCCGATATCGTATACCGGGACGGGGTACCCGAACTGGCCAACCGGCGGCTTATTTTTGATAATACGGGAACACCGTACCGGGATATCGAGGTGCAGAATTTCATTCCTCCCCAGGAAAGGAAAATCACTTTTTCGGCATATGGGTACCGGGGCACCGAGGTCATGGTGCTGGATCCGGAAACGGGCGAGGTGGTTAATATGTCGAATGCCGACGGGCAGTATGACGAACCCGAAGGCATTTTCCCCGACGGGAAACACACCCTGGTGGAATGCGACCGGGAAACCGGTGCGGTGGATATTTACAAACTGGCCCTGGACGGAAGCGGTGAGCTGAAGAGGGTCACTTTCTTCAGCGATTACAAAGGGTATAAGAGTTCCAATCCGGTGGTGAGCGACGACGGGAAATACATGGCTTTTCAGATGGCCCGTTCGGATGACCTGGCCGGGGTGGGATACGGCATTTTCATTATGGACCTGGAAGAAGCGGAGAAGCAGGGGTACCGGTAAGGCTTCCATTGTTCTGACGTTCCACGGCGAGCTATTCGTACCTCGCTATGCCCGGTACTCATGGACCATTTTATTGGGCTAATCCATCTTCGGAACCCGCTGCCTTCGGCAGGCTGCTTTTTATTCCTCCGGTCATACCGCTCGCAAGCGGCGCTATTCCCGTCGGAATAAAAAGAACCGCTCCATGGGAGCGGTGTTCCTCGGTGGTTGTCCCGCCAGGGGGAGCTATTCGTACCTCGCTATGCTCGGTACTCATGGACCATTTTTATTGGGCTAATCCACCTTCGGAACCCGCTGCCTTCGGCAGGCTGCTTTTTATTCCTCCGGTCATACCGCTCGCAAGCGGGGCTATTCCCGTCGGAATAAAAAGAACCGCTCCATGGGAGCGGTGTTCCTCGGTGGTTGTCCCGCCAGGGGGAGCTATTCGTACCTCGCTATGCTCGGTACTCATGGACCATTTTATTGGGCTAATCCACCTTCGGAA
>DSCJ01000077.1 GCA_011049175.1 Bacteroidota bacterium
TGGATTTAATAAACAATTAATGGAGATTGTTTATTAAATCCTGAAATTGAAAAAAAACATAAATTTACAATGCAAAGCTACGAGAAGAAGATTCAGCCCAGACACACTCAATGGAACACTACCTTGTGCCCCGCTCCCCTTCCGGTATGGTATGTATGTGTCATGGATAAAGGGATAAACGATCTTCCTGCACCAAAACATTGTGTGTTTTGGGAATTTCTTTTAAATTCGGGCAAATGAATTTTTCCGGTAACAACAATCAACAATATGCGACAACAAAAATGG
Source organism: Bacteroidota bacterium (assembly GCA_011049175.1). Classification (GTDB taxonomy): domain Bacteria; phylum Bacteroidota; class Bacteroidia; order Bacteroidales; family VadinHA17; genus HyVt-105. The sequence goes on from DSCJ01000077.1 coordinate 286, forward strand.
ATCGTTCGTGATATGCCCCGGAGAAAGTTCCTGGAAATGGGACTGAAGGGAGGCATTGCAGTGTCCGCTATGCCGGCGTTGCTCAGCCGTCTTACTTCCTGTCAGACGGGATCCCTGCCTCCCGGCAGACTCGGCATGGACAAAGAAATCCTGGGCCGGGTGATCGCCGTTGCCCTGGAACAGGGAGGTGATTTTGCCGAAGTGTATCTGGAGGACCGGATTTCCCGTCAGATCGTGATGGAAGAATCGCGGTTCAAAAGCGGCCTTTTTGGCATCAGCCAGGGCGGTGGTGTGCGGGTGATCGCCGGGAACAGTACGGGATATGCCTATACCGATGAGATCACCGAAGAAAAACTGATCCATGCCGCCCGGGTGGCTTCCTACGTGGCCCGTAACGGCGGAAGCATTCAGCCGGTGCCGCTGGAACAGGCCGGCCGTGAATCGTTTATTACCGTAAAGCAGCCTTTGCAGGAGATAGCCGATGAGAAACGGATTGAAATGATGGAGCGGGCCAACCAGGCGGCACTGGATTATGACCCCCGGATCAAAATGGTTCTGGTGGATTACAACGACGAAATCAGGGGCAGGGTAATTGCCAACAGCGAAGGGCTTTACCTGCGCGATGAGTTACCGCAGATGTTTTTTATTGTTCTGGCCCTGAGTGAGGATAACGGAAGACGCCATCTGTCGAGGGAACGGCTGGGTATGCACATGGGTTTCGAAATGTTTGAAGAGACCCCGCCTGAAGAGGTGGCTGAAAGGGCCGCCCGTGAAGCCATTGCCATGCTCGATGCAAAGGAAGCCCCGGCCGGGATTATGGATGTTGTGATGCAGAACGGCTGGGGAGGGGTCCTGGTGCACGAAGCGGTGGGCCATCCCCTGGAAGCCGACAATATTGCAAAAAAAGTGGGGGCTTTTACCGGAAAACTGGGCCAGAAAGTGGCCAGCGACGTGTTTACCATGGTAGACGACGGAACCCTGCCCAATATGCGGGGAACCACCAATTTCGATGACGAAGGAACCCAGATGCAGCGTAATGTACTGATTGAGAACGGGGTGCTGCAGGGATACATGACCGATATCCTGAGTGCCCGGCAGCTGAACATGAAACGCACCGGGAACGGCCGGCGTGAATCGTTCCGGTATTACCCCATTCCGCGCATGACCAACACATTCATAGAAAAGGGGAAAGATGACCCGGCCGATATCCTGGCCTCCACCCGGAAAGGGATCTATGTGCAGAGCCTGAGCGGCGGCAGCGTGAACCCGGTGACCGGGGTTTTCAATTTCACCTGCCGGGAAGCTTACCTGATCGAAAACGGAAAGAAAACACAGCCCATCCGGGGAGCCACCCTGATCGGAACCTGTATGGATGTGATCTCAAATATTGATGCCGTGGGAAACGACCTGGATTTCGGTCCGGGGATCTGCGGTAAGGGCCAGTCGGCTGAAGTATCGGCCGGGCAGCCTACCGTCAGAATCAGGGGCATCAATGTGGGAGGCAGCAGAAGCTGAGGGATTGTCATTTTACCACTTAAACAGGAAAAAGTCATGAACTATACAGAATTGTCCGCAGACCTTGTCAAAAAATGCCTGGCCAACGGAGCCGATGCGGCAGAAGTATACCTGGCAGTTGACAGGGAACTCAGTATTCAGGTGCAGGACGGGGAGCTGGAAACCATTCAGGAAGCTTCCTCCCAGGGGGTGGGGTTCAGGGTATTTGTAAAGGGAAGAATGGGTTTCAGCCACTGCAACGACCTGTCGGCCGGATCACTCGAAAGCACGCTCAAACAGGCCATTTCCTTTGCCCGGCTGACTACCCCCGACGAGCACAATGTACTGGCTGCTGATCCAGCCACGTCACAGGTGGAGGGATTGTACGATCCTGCCATTGCCGATGTCGCCATGGAAAAGAAAATTGACATGGCCATGGAACTGGAGGAACTGGCCATGCAGGATAGCCGCGTGACCAGGAGCTCTGGATCCGGTTACGGAGAAGGGGAAACGGAAATATACCTGGCGAATTCCAATGGTTTGCAGAAACATTACCGGTCATCCGCCTGTTTCCTGGGGGTGAGTGTGGTGGCTGAAAAGGGGGAACAGAAAAATACCGGTGGAGAATATTGCAGCCGCCGGTTTTTTTCCGATTTGAAATCCCCCGGAGAAATTGCTGCCGAGGCATCCAGGAAAGCATGGGAATTACTTGATCCACAGATGGTAAAAACCCAGCGGGCGGCTGTGATTTTTCATTCCGATGTGGGACGTTCCCTGCTGGGCGGAGTGATCAGTGCCCTGAACGGGGAAAGGGTGTTGCAGGGGGCCAGCTTCCTGAAAGACAGCCTGGAAAAATCATTCGCCTCCTCCCTGCTGACAATCATCGACGACGGAACCTATCCGAAAGGAATGGCCAGCCGTCCGTTCGACGGGGAAGGAACGCCCACCGCACGAAGGGTCCTGGTTGAACGGGGCATGCTGAGAAGCTTCCTGTACAATTGTTCCGTAGCCCACCGCGCCGGGACAGAATCCACCGGCAATGCCAGCCGCAGGGGATTTACTTCCCTGCCCGGCATAGGAGTATACAACCTGTTTGTTGAACCGGGCACCTATTCACCTGAGGAAATGATTGCCGCCACACCCAGGGGACTCCTGCTGAAAGGGGTGACCGGCTACGGCATTGATCCGGTGAGCGGTAATTTCAGCGGAGGAGCTACCGGATTCTGGATCGAGAACGGAAAGATTGCATTTCCGGTTAAAGGACTGACCATTGCCGGAACAGCATATGACATTCTGAATGCTATCGATATGAGCGGGAATGATGTGGACCTTATGCAGTCGTTCGCCTGTCCCTCACTCCGTGTGCGCGAGATGCAGATCGGTGGAAAATAACGGGAGAAAAAGGCTTTTTCCCACCTCTTTACTTTTTTGAGGGTGAGATATATCACAAAAAAAAACCGGAAATTATTTTTCGGATTGGTTGTTCATGTATTAATTTTGTACACCAGAAACGAAATGCATACAAAAAAAATTCCCAAACCATGAAAAAGAGTCTGTTATTTTTGATGTTAATGGCCATGTTTGCTTGTTTTTCATGCAAATCAGGCGCAAAAGAGGAAGCCGAAGAGCCTCAGGCTACGGAACAGGCTGCTGAAGAAGCAGTTGAGGAAGCTGTCGATACGACCGCTGCTGAAACAGCCGATACGGCTGCCGTGGAAGAAACCATGGAATAGTTTCGGCCTGAATTCAGGCATTCCTGTTTGCTACAACGGGGTAAGGGCAAATGCCTGCCTCGTTTTTTTTATTTTTATATGTCCGGGTTGGGGAATGCTATGATCAGTGGATAAAAAAATGTACATTTATCCGTGAACCCGAAACCGGAATGACGCTGCTGATATTCACTGAAAATCCTTCACCCCGGCTGGATTATGCAGCCGGTTATTTGCTGGGAGAACTACTCGGGCTTAAAATCCGGATAACATATGATGCCACAGAATTCAGGAGGGCAACCGGTCCCCGTTTGAATTATTCTTCTCGAGAATTTCCCGGGGTTCCTGGCATGGTGCCCCATGAGCTGTTGTACAGGAAGGGAAAGGGGAAAACCGATATCCATGTGGAAAAAAATGAAGGAATTCCCTGTTTTTTCCGCACCTCAGAAAGCGGGCCTCTTCCCTATGATCTTCTGGCCTCCACTTTCTGGATGATCAGTCGTTATGAGGAATACCGTCCTGAAACCACCGATGAGCACGGACGTTTTCCTGCGGCCGCCTCCCTGGCATACCGTCACGGATTTCTTGGAATGCCCGTTGTGTCATACTGGAGCGAACTGCTGGCCGGAGTGTTACGCAGGGATTTTCCGGAAATCGGATTCAGAAAGCCTGCCGCTGCTTTTCTTGCCACCCTGGATATTGATATTGCCTGGGCATACAAATACAGGCGCTGGTGGAGGGTGCTGGGTGCTTCTGTGAAAGATCTGACTACCTGGCAGCCGGATGTTTTTGCCGAACGTTTGCTGGTGCTGACCGGTTTCAGGGAAGATCCATATGATGTATATGAATGGCTGGAAGGCATTCACCGGAAATTTGACCGGAATCCTGTGTATTTCTTTCTGGTGGGAGATTATGGAAGGCATGACAAAAATATTTCACCGCTCCATCCGGCTATGATACATCTGATCAGGGATCGGATGTCAAACGCCAGGGTGGGATTGCATCCTTCCTTTCACGCGGCAGGAACACCCGGTGTGTTCCGGAAGGAAAAAAACAGGCTGGAGAAAATCACCGGGAAACCGGTCATATCCAGCCGGCAGCATTATCTGAAAATCAGCTTTCCTGACACGTTCCGGATGCTGGAAGAAGCGGGGGTACGGTACGATTTTTCCCTGGGTTTCCCTGAAGAGCCGGGTTTCAGGGCGGGTACGGCCGTGCCTTTCCGTTTTTACGATCTGGCAAGGGAAAAACCCGGGCGGCTCACCCTGGTCCCCATGACCCTGATGGACGGTACCCTGTGCGAATACCTGCATCTGAAACCGGAACAGGCTATGTCGATTATTCACAGGTTGCTGGATGAGGTAAAAAGCCGCGGAGGTAATTTTGTTTCGTTATGGCACAACCATTCCCTGTCGGAAAGGGGACTATGGAAAGGGTGGAGAAAGGTTTACACCGAACTGATGGAAGCAGGTTCGAAACTGGCTCATGATCAGATATCTCAGGAACAGTGAAATGGACCGGTCCCGATGGGACCGTTGTGTGGAAGCATCTCCTCATGCCAGGGTATATGCTGCCTCCTGGTATCTTGACCGTGTCCACCCTGGATGGGGAGCCCTGGTCCTGGACGATTACCGGGCGGTGTTTCCCCTTCCGGTGAGCCGGAAATACGGTTTTTCCTACGTTCATACCCCGTACTTTGTGCAGCAACTGGGAACTTATTGCCGGGAAGGCGACTCCGGGGCTTACACCGGCTTGTTTCTTAAAGCCCTTCCTTCCCGCATACGATATATGGATCTGTGCCTGAACCATGCCGACCGGACTGTGGAAGATACCGGCCGGTGGCACAACCGCACGAACCTGGTACTAGACCTTTCCCCCGGGGTGGACGCCATCAGAAGCTCCTATTCTGAGAATACACGGAGGAATCTGGGAAGGGCGGAAAAAGCGGGTATCGCGGTAAAGCTTTCCGTCGATGCACACCATCTGGTGCATCTGTTCAGAAAAGACCGGGGCCGGGAGTTCGGGCACATCAGGGAAAGCCATTACCGGGCCCTGCTATCCCTGATGAGCGATTCGCTCCGGTGTGGTACAGGCAGGATATTGATGGCGGAAAGCGGAGGGGAGAGGCTGGCCGGGGCGTTTTTCCTGGAATACTCCCGCCGGCTGTATTTTCTTTTTTCGGGTAATTCACCCGCCGGTCGCCGGCAGGGAGCTCTTCCCCGTTTGATCGACAGGATGATTGAAGAATATGCAGGGCAATCCATAGAACTTGATTTCGAGGGTAGCGACAGTGAGGGCCTGGCGCGTTTTTACCGGGGGTTTGGCGCGGGGGAGGAAACGTATCCCCGCGTGGTGATCAACCGGTTGCCCTGGCCGCTGAACCGGTTCAAATGATCTTTATTCCTTCAGGTTATCGAAGTCGATTTCCCCGGAGGGTTCCAGTTCGGTTAGCCTTTCCTTTTCACATTTCAGGGTGCGGGAGGGGTATTTTTTCAGCAGGTTGTAATTATGGGTGGCCATCACGACGGCCCGGCCGCTGTTTCTGATCTCTGTAAGAACGGCCATGATGCCGTCGGACGTTTCCGGATCGAGGTTGCCGGTGGGTTCATCGGCCAGGATCAGCTCGGGATTGTTCAGCAGGGCCCGGGCAATGACCACCCTCTGCTGTTCCCCTCCTGAAAGCTGGTTGGGCATTTTATATCCTTTATATCCCATCCCTACCTTTTCCAGTACCTCGGCAATGCGGTGGTTGATTTCTTTTTTGTTTTTCCAGCCGGTGGCCCGGAGGACAAAAGCCAGGTTATCGTAAACCGACCGGTCGGTGAGGAGCTGGAAATCCTGAAAAACAATACCCAGCTTTCTCCGGAGGAGGGGGATTTGCCTGCGCCGGATCTTTCCCAGGTCAAACCCTGCCACAAACCCGGTTCCTTCCCTCAGGGGAATTTCTGCATTGATGGTCCGGATCAGGCTGGTTTTGCCGCTTCCAACACGGCCTATCAGGTAAACAAACTCTCCCTTCGACACCTCCATATTAACGTCTTTCATAACCAGGTGGTCGTTCTGGGCGATGGTGGCTTGTTTCAGTTCAACAACGGTGTCGAGGGCCATGGGCGGTTAAGGATTCGTTCGGCTTCCGGAAGGTCAAAATTACAAAATAATAATCAGCACAACCTCCAAAATAAATGAAGAAATTAACAGTTTAATGTTAATTAAAAGGCTGTTTGGTATCCGGCAACCGTGTGGAATATTCTTACTTTTACATGATTTTAACATGTTTGTACCTATGAAGCGTCTGATCAGGATTTCCGTATATACTCTGGCCGGCATTCTCCTGTGGGGATCCTGGGCGTATGCCCAGCGCCCGGCCTATTATGATCATCCCGACCGGTTTTACCGCAGGGGCATTGATCTGTTCGGGAAGGAGAAATACGGGGCTGCTCAGCAACAGTTTGCCCGTGCAGCCGAGGCGTATGGGAACCTGCGCACGGAACTGAGTTCTGATGCCCGGTATTATATGGCACTCTGTGCGATCAGGCTATACAACAACGATGCGGAAGCGCTGGTAAACGATTATATCCGCGGTAATCCCGAAAGTCCCAGAGTGAACCAGATCTGTTACCAGATGGCCCTTTATGAGTACCAGCGGAAGCAGTACCGGAGTGCGGTTGGCTGGTTTGAGAAGGTAAACCGTAACCGGCTGGATAAGGATGAACTGCCGGAATATTACTTCAAAAAAGGCTACAGTTATTACCGCAGGGGCGATCCCGACCGGGCGGGGGTGGCTTTTAGCGAGATTAAGGACCGGGATACGGAATATACCGCCCCGGCCATTTATTACTATGCGCATATTGCCTATGAGCAGGAGCATTATCTTACCGCTTTGCGTGAATTTGAAAGGCTGAAAAACGATGAAAGCTTCGGCCCCATTGTGCCCTATTACATTTTGCAGATATATTACCTGCAGGAAGATTACGATCAGATCATTGCTATCGGACCGGTATTGCTGGAAAACGTGGTTTCCGGCCGGGAGGATGAGGTGCTCAGGCTGGTGGCCGATGCTTTTTACCGGAAGGGATTGTATGCCGAAGCGGAAAATTATATGACCCGGTACATGGAAAAGGCAAAAACCCTTACGGAAGAAGAAAGGTACCAGGCAGGATTCATTTTTTACCAGAACGGGAAATATGATCTGGCGGCCCCGGAGTTTGAAAAAATTGCCGGAAGAAAAAATGCGCTGGGACAGAATGCCGCATACCATCTGGCCGACTGTTACATCAGAATGGGTGACAGGAACAAGGCCAGGATGGCATTTTCTTCGGCTGCCAGGTTGGATTTCGATCAGGAAATTCAGGAAGATGCCCTTTTCAATGCGGCGAAGATTACCTATGAACTGTCATATTCCCCTTTCAATGAGGCCATCCGGGCATTTCAGGATTATATCGAACGCTTCCCCTCTTCTGAGCGCATCGATGAGGCGTACAATTATCTGGTCATGGCTTTCCAGAATACGCGGAATTACAAAGCAGCGCTCGAATCGCTCAACCGGATCCTGGTGAAGAATGACCGGATCAGGAAAGCCTACCAGCGGGTGGCTTTTTACCGGGGACTGGAGCTTTTCAATAACCAGGAGTATGAGGAAGCCATTGATCATTTTGACCTGTCGCTGGAGCATGCCGATATGGCAAACGATTTGAAAGCCAGGGCTCTTTTCTGGAAAGCCGAGGCCTGGTCGCGACTGGGTGACCACGATATGGCCATCCGGTATTATGATGAGTTTCTTGCTTCTCCCGGCGCCTATGGTCTGGAGGAATATGACCTTTGTCTTTACTCTTTGGGCTATGCCTGGTTTGATAAAGAGAATTATGCGGAAGCGGCTTCCTGGTTCCGTAAATTTACCTCTTCCGGCCGCTCCGGAAGGAAAGACCTGCTGGCCGATGCATTTAACAGGATAGGTGATACTTATTTCATCAGGATGCAGTATGCCACTGCCCTGGAGTATTATGAGCAGTCGCTGGCAATCGGAATGGCCGATCCGGATTATGCCATGTTCCAGAAAGCTTTTACCATGGGCCTTATGAAGGATTATGCGGGGAAGATATCCACACTGGAACAGCTGATCTCGAAATATCCCCGGTCGAACTACCGGGACGATGCCTGGTTTGAGCAGGGCAACAGCTATGTGAACCTGCAGCAGCACGATCAGGCCCTGGCAGCCTACCGGAAAATAATCGACGACTTTCCCGGGAGCAGCTATGTTCCCAGGGCCAAGGTCCAGATGGGGCTGGTATACTACAATCTGGACCGTAACGACCGGGCCATCGAATTGTTCAAACAGGTGGTGGAGGAGTATCCGGGTACTTCCGAGGCACGAAATGCCCTCACGGGCCTGAAAAATATCTATGTTGACCAGAATGAGGTAGATACCTATTTTGCCTATGCCCGTTCGGTGGGTGAATATGCCGATGTCAGTACGGCGGAAAAGGATTCGCTGACCTATCTTTCGGGTGAGAACCTGTATATGGAAGGCAATTGTGAGCGGGCTGTACAGGTCCTTCAGAGCTACCTGGAGGAATTTCCGCAGGGGAGTTTTTCTACCAGCGCCCACTTTTACCTGGCCGAATGCCTGGCCGGGCTAAACCGGCAGGAAGAAGCCCTGAGGTCCTACGATGAGGTGATCTCGCGACCGCGGAACATATTTACCGAACCGGCTTTGGTTGAGGCAGCTTCCATTGCCTACCGTCAGAAAAACTATTTCGATGCACTGGAGTATTACCTGATCATGGAGCAGGTGGCCGAACGGCCGGCCAATCAAACCGAGGCGCTGAAAGGGCAGCTGCGCTGTTATTATAATATGAAAAACTATGGACGGGTAACCGGAACGGGCGATCGGTTGCTGCAGTTAAACGGCCTGCCTGAAGAAATGGTGAGGGAAACCCATTATAAAATGGCCCGGGCATACAGGGAAACCGGAAATGCTGAAAAGGCGCTGGAGCATTACAGGGCCATATCCGGCGAAGTATCCACGGTAATTGGAGCTGAAGCCAAATACCGGGTGGCGGAACTGTATTTTGAAATGGATCAGATTGACAAGGCAGAGGCGGAAATATTCTCCATGATCGATATGAACACCCCGCACGCCTACTGGATGGCAAAATCCTTCCTGTTGCTCGGGGATGTGCTGGTGGAAAAAGGCGATTATTTCCAGGCCAGATATACCCTGCAGAGCCTGCTCGACGGGTATGGCAGGAATGACGACGGGATACTCGAAGAGGCGGCTGGGAAGCTTGACAAGATCATTAACCGCGACATGTTCATTACACCGGAAGATACCCTCAAACCGGTAAACCTTTTCTGACAAACCGATGCAATAAAGTGTCTATATGGAAAAAATGAGCAGCATGAGAACATATATCTTCCGGACAACCGGGATCCTCGTACTTACCCTTCTTGCCTTTCCCCGGGAGCTTCCTGCCCAGGAAAAGATTGAGAAAGAGGTGAGGGTGGTGAAAGCTTATGAGCCCACCCTTTCGGGAGCCACGAAAATAAGGGTTTCTCCGGAAGCCGATGATACACTGACCCTGCGACCCGATTTCGAATACACTATTTACCCCAGGCCTCTTCAGTATCGGCGGGGCGTTCGTCCTATCCAGGCAGCCCGGATGGAGAGCGATGTACTCCCTGAACTCTACGGCTCCTACCTGAGGCTGGGTTTCGGGAGCTACACCACTCCCATGGGTGAACTCAGCATCAGCAGCCGCAGGAACCGGAACGGGATGCTTTCCCTGTACATAAATCATATGTCGTCACAGGGAAAGGTGAAACTTGATAATGAGCAGAAGGTTTTTGCCGGGTACAGCGACACCCGTATTGACATCGACGGGAAAAAGATCTTCCGGAATGCAACCTGGAAAGGCCATGCCGGTTTCGATGCCCTGACAAGGTATTTTTACGGACACAGTCCCGATACCCTGGCGGAACCCGGGAAGGATGATATCCGGCAACGGTACCTGTTGTTCGATGCCGGAACAGAGATCCTTTCCACACACGGCGATTCGTCAAGGCTGAACTATAAGCTGGGGGTGGACTACGGGTATACCCAGGACCTTTACAGCAACCGGCAGCATGCTTTCCGCTTTGCCGGATCGGGCTTCACCTCTTTTGTAAAGGGCATTGCGGGTATGGATCTTCAGGTGGATCATTACCGGCGGGTGCCCGAAACTGCCTCCGGGAACAACACCCTGGTATCGGTATTTCCCTGGTGGATGAAAAACACCCCCGAATACCGGCTGCAACTCGGTTTGAATGTTACGGTGGATCATGGAACATCTCAATGGTGGCATTTTTATCCCACGGCCATGCTGCAGTTCCGGGTGATTGAAAAAATACTTATCCCTTACCTGGGAGTGAGAGGGTATGTTAAGGCCAATGATCTGCGAAAGGTTGCCATGGAGAATCCGTTTATCATACCCGGGCTGACAGTGAAAAATTCCGATCATAACATGGAGTTTTACGGAGGGATAAAAGGAAATATGGGCTCTCATGTGGCATTTACCCTCCGGGCATCCTATGCCCTGGTAAATAATGCCTATTTCTTTGTAAACGATACTATTACAGAATTATCCAACCAGTTCGATGTGGTGTACGACGACCTGGAGGAGGTGAATTACTACGGAGAATTGCTGTTCAGGGTTGCCGACCGGTGGGATGTGCTGCTCAAAGGGAATTATTACCAGCATACCACTGCTGTGGAGGAAAAGGCCTGGCACCGTTACCAGTACGACGGAACTCTGTCGGTGAAATACAACCTCAGGGACAAGATACTGGTGTCGGCCGACCTGCTGGCATATGGTCCCCGGTGGGCCAGATCATGGGATCCTGTGGCCGATCCGATCCATCTGAAAGTATACCTGGATATGAATCTGGGTGTTGAATACCGGTATACCAAAATACTGAGCGGATTCGTTACCCTGAACAACCTGGCTGCCGCACGTTACCAGGCATGGAACCAGTATCCCATGCAGCGGTTTTTCATACTTTTCGGGTTTTCGTATTCTCTGTGAAAACACGGTCGGAAAAATTGTTCATTTTCTGTTGAAAAATATCATGAAAAATTAAGGTTTAAATCCCTGATAATCACTAAAATTTAGTATATTTGCCATATCTGGAACACGGTGTATAAAAGATGACATAAAATATTGAATATCAATATAGTGCAGATTGAGTACAACCCCCCTTGCTGAAGACCGGTTTTTTCCCCACAAAACCGGTGCATATCAGGTTGACGAATGAATAAATAAACGGAGATCATTGATGGGAAAACAGAACTTTTCCGCAATGATAAATGATATTTGGTTGAACGATTATTTGGAGATACACTTATGTCAGAAGAGAAGAAGGTAACAGTCAGCATGTATTCTGCTGAAAATATCCAGGTCCTGGAAGGACTGGAGGCGGTGAGGAAACGTCCGGCCATGTACATTGGCGATGTCAGTGTAAAAGGGCTGCATCATCTGGTGTATGAAGTGGTGGACAATTCCATTGATGAAGCTCTGGTGGGTTATTGTTCAAACATTGAAGTAACGATCAATCAGGACGGGTCGGTAACCGTGGCAGACGACGGCAGGGGTATCCCTATCGATTACCATGAAAAGGAAAAGAAATCGGCGCTGGAGGTGGTGATGACGGTGTTGCATGCCGGAGGAAAATTCAACAAGGATTCCTACAAAGTTTCCGGGGGACTGCATGGGGTGGGTGTGTCATGTGTGAATGCTCTTTCCGAGCGACTCATGGCCGAAGTGCATCGCGACGGGAAGATATGGTTCCAGGAATACAGGCAGGGGAAACCCTTGGCCCCGGTAGCGGAGAAGGGAGAAACCGATAAAACCGGCACCATCATTACCTTTTATCCCGATCCTTCCATTTTTATAACAATGGATTTCAACTTTGAGATCCTGGCATCCCGTCTGCGTGAGCTGGCATTTCTGAACAAGGGAATCAGGCTGAAGATCACCGATATGCGTGAGACTGAGAACGGAAACGGAAACGGGAACGGGAACGGACATCGCATGGAAGAATATTATTCCGAGGAAGGATTGAAGGAATTTGTGGAATATCTCGACGTTAACCGGGAAAGGCTGATCGAGGATATTATTACCATCGAAACGGAAAAGGGCGGGATCCCGGTGGAACTGGCCCTGCAGTACAACACTTCCTTTTCAGAGAATGTGCACACGTATGTGAACAACATCAATACCATTGAAGGAGGTACGCATCTGGCCGGTTTCAGAAGGGGATTGACCCGCACCCTGAAAAATTATGCTGAAAAATCGGGTTTGCTGGCGAAACTCAAATTCGATATCAACGGGGATGATTTCAGGGAAGGGCTTACCGCAGTGCTCTCAGTAAAGGTGCAGGAACCCCAGTTCGAAGGACAGACCAAAACCAAGCTGGGCAATTCGGACGTAATGGGTGCCGTCGATCAGGCAGTAAGCACGTACCTGGCCAGTTACCTGGAAGAACACCCCAGGGATGCCAAAGCCATTGTACAGAAAGTGATCCTTGCGGCCACGGCCCGGCATGCGGCACGGAAAGCCCGCGAACTGGTGCAGCGAAAGAATGTGCTGTCCGGTTCCGGATTGCCCGGAAAACTGGCCGACTGTGCTGAACGCGACCCCTCGAAATGTGAAATATTTCTGGTAGAGGGGGATTCGGCCGGAGGTACCGCCAAGCAGGGGCGCGACAGGAATTTTCAGGCCATCCTGCCCCTGAGGGGGAAAATCCTGAATGTGGAAAAAGCCATGCAGCACAAGATATTTGAGAACGAAGAGATCAAAAATATTTTCCTGGCACTGGGCGTTACCATTGGTACGGAGGAGGACAGCAAGGAACTGAACATGCAGGGATTGCGTTACGAAAAGATCGTGATTATGACCGATGCCGATGTGGACGGAAGCCATATTGCTACCCTGATCATGACATTCTTTTTCAGATACATGCAGGAATTGATCAAAAACGGGCATCTTTACATTGCCACCCCTCCCCTTTACCTGTTGAGAAAAGGCAAAACCGAGAGGTATTGCTGGACTGAGGAAGAAAGAAAGAAATTTGTGGAAGAAGTGGCAGGGGGGGAAGAAAACCAGGTGTCGGTTCAGAGATATAAGGGTCTGGGTGAAATGAATGCCGAGCAATTGTGGCAAACTACCATGAACCCTGAAAACAGGATCCTCAGGCAGGTGACCATTGAAAGTGCCGCCGAAGCCGACAGGATATTTTCCATGCTGATGGGCGATGAAGTGCCCCCCCGGCGTGAATTTATTGAAAAACATGCCAAATATGCCAATATTGATGCCTGATCATCCTGAGAAAAAACCGGGAACTCACACGGATATATTGCATAGTCTCATTTGAGAAAATGACCGGAAATATGAAGTATTGGTTCCTGTTCCTGGCATGGGGGTTCCTGGCATTTCCCGTCTGGTCGCAATCCCCTGAGCCGACAGAAAAAGATATACTGAAAAAGCTCCGCGAGGGGCCGGAAGAAACAGTCTGGCCTCCCTACAGCGTCGAAGAGTCCATGGCAGGTTCAAAGCTTGCGCCCATGGTACGGGTCTTTATCCGGGGGAAAGGGCCCTTTCTCTTTCTTCTTGATACCGGTTCGGATATTACCCTGATACAGGAATCCCTGGTGCAGGAGACCGGTCTTCCGGCCCGGGTAACGGACAATGAACTTCGCGTAACCCTGGTCGATGAAATGAGGCTGGGAGATATCCGGTTCAGGAACTTTATGGCCGGTATCCGTTCATGGGAAGGACCGGTTGACGGGATACTGGGATACCCTCTTTTTATGAAATCAAGGCTTACCATTGACCTGCCCCGTATGCGATATGCCCTGGAACCTTCGGGGGAAGAATCCTCATCGGTAAACACTCTAAGAATGAACAGAGTAACAGAAGGGGTCCCCTCGTTTCCCGTACGGCTCGGGAACAGGCAGGCCGACATCATTGTTTCTACCGGACTAAGCGAGTACATTCGTGTTCCCGAATCCGGGCTGGAATATTTCAACCTGAAATTACCTCCTGTTCCGGCGGTTTCCACCAACAGTTTCTCTGTAGATGAAGAGGTGACCATGGCCCGGATTACCGATAATCTGGTTCTGGGTGAGCATATCGTTATGGAACCCATACTTACCATAAGTCATACAGGGGAATACCGGATTGGGTGCGGATTGTTAAGGTATTTCCGTGTGGTCCTCGACCCTGAAAACAATCAGATATCCTTTCTGCGAAACAGTGATATCCCGATTGAAATCCCTCCGGTTCGGCAGCTGGGTTTTGTTCCCCGGCGGGACGAACGTGGCTGGATGGTGGATAAATTGCTGCCCTGGTTCAGAGAGCTGGACCTGAATATCCGCCCGGGAGACCGGATCCGGCAGGTTGAATCGCGTGATGCCGTTATGCTGACAGCAAACGACTGGGTGGAACTGGAAAGGCTGAACAACTACCTTACCCTGGTGCTTGAGCGTGACGGGAAAGAGATGATGCTGGACGTTCCTGTACGCATCATTCTTCCCTGATAAGTTCCCGGTACGGTCATTCTTTTTCTTTTTCCTCCATTCCCATCGAATTCCTGTAATACCGCCTCAGACGGCTTCTTATCTGGAAATACCTGTATATTCCCACCAGTATAAGAATGACACTCAGAACAATCACAAGGTATCCCAGCCAGCGCAATCTGAAGAAATCACTCAGCTGAAGAAAAGCAATCCCTCCAAGGAGCATATACAGGGATGTTCTTGAATAGGAAAGCAGGGTGCGTTCGTTGGCCAGACGGGTTCGTTCAAGCGCCAGGTAATCCCTCAGAATGATCTTTTCCCTTGTCTGAAAAATCTGATTGAATAATCTGAAACCCTTGATTGTGAATGGCATAATTACTTCGTTTGTGATAGTACCAATATTTCACTCCGGACGAACCGGCCTGGCGGAAACCCCCTGTGGGTCATTCCAAATAGCAGGCAGGCCAAACGGAACCCTGGATATCCCTGAAAGCCCATTTACTGCTTTCACGGACTTCAGACCGGTGGATGATGCCGGCCATGTATATCAGAAAGTGTGAACAGCATTTAGTATTTGTAACCGGCTTTCTGCAGATCCTGAAGGTTCCGGAAGGGTTTGGGAGGATCCAGGTAACGGGCCAGGAAGGCATAGATGTTTAGGCGGATCTCCCTGGCCATTCGGGTATCGAGCCGGTCAAAAGAGTGTCCGCCCGGAGCTTCCTGGAAAATTTTGTATTCGAATGGCTTCCCTTCGGCTTTCAGTGATTTGATCAGGTGCTCCACTTCCAGTACATTCACGTCGTCGTCGCTGGTATTGGTGTGGATCAGCAGGGGAGTCTGCAGTTTTTCAGCGTTCCATGCAGGTGAGCGGCGCCTGTATTCAGCCACGTTCTCATGGGCCGTTTGCCCGATATGGTAATCGGCCGAGTACAGGTCGCGGTATCCCTGCGTCATGTATCCCATGCGGGCAATCAGGTCGCTGACAGGCACACCGGCAAAGGCCACCTTGTAATCATCGGGATGGTTGAAAATATTGAACAGGGTAATGAGTCCTCCGTGGCTCCATCCGATGATACCTACCCGGTTTTTGTCGATAAAGGGGTAGTTTTCGATCATGTAGTTTCTGCTGGAATACACATCTTCCACTTCCAGCCCGCCGTAATCGATTTTCCGGTAATGGGACGCTCCGTAACCCGTGCTGCCCCGGTATTCGGCCGCAACGATCACATACCCCTGGGAAACCAGTTCCCTTACAATGTGGGTGTAATAAGTGGTGAAATCAGCATGTACCCCTCCGTGCGGGAAAACGATCAGGGGGTATTTTTTCCCGGGATCCAGATCACGCGGGAAAAAAATGTACGACCAGAATTTGACGGGATTTCCCGCCCCCATGGCAGTTGGATTGGATTCTTTCCACAAAGGTGGGCCGTACATGTACACCTTGTCGATGACTGCCACATCGCCCACTCGTTCGAACCAGAGTACGTCGTCGATATTTTTTTCCAATACATCCAGCCGGTGGTTCAGACTTTCAAAAGCACGTTGTAAACGGCTGATTTCTTCGTGCAGGCCCTGATCGGTCTGTGCTTTCAGGAGAGTGGCCGACATCAGGGCTATGCCCAGGGTAATCCAGGTCTTTTTCATGGTCATGATGATTTAATCCTTTAAAACAACCTTTAAATATAGCCATTTTGCCATTAAACCTGGAAGCCGGGAACCGTGTTTAAGAACAGGTAAATGCCTGAGGCTTGCCCGTTCCGGGCATATGCCACCTCATACCGTGATGGTGCCTGAGAAAACATGAATGGCCGGCCCGGTAAGCCAGACATTCTGAAAGATCCCCTCCCTGTTTACGCTAAAACTGATTTTTAACCTGCCCCCACGGGTTTCAATAGTGAAATTCCGGTTCCTGTGGCCTGTGTAGAAAACTGACGAAATGGCAGACGCTGTCACACCGGTGCCGCAGGAGAGGGTCTCAGCTTCCACTCCGCGTTCAAACGTCCTGACGTAGAGCTTCCCGGGTCCCATAATTTCGGCAAAGTTCACATTTGTACCAGCCGGTTTGAACGCTTCGTGGTGTCTGATTTGTTGCCCGGCTTCCGTTACATTCAGCCGGGAAACATCTGTTACGAATTCCACATAATGGGGCGATCCCGTATCGAGATAATAGCCGTTCAGGCAGGGTTCGACCCTGTCAACGTCGTTCATTTTCAGGCTAATCAGGCCATTGTCGAGGATTCTACCCTGATGGATTCCATCGGTGGCAAGAAAGGTCCCCTGCTTCCCGAACAGGCCCAGGGATCGGGCATATTCGATCATGCACCTTCCGCCGTTTCCGCACAGGGTACTTTCCCGGCCGTCGGCATTGTAGTATTTCATCCCGAAAGCATGTTTCCCGTGGGGAAGAAGGATCATAAACCCGTCAGCTCCTATCCCGAAATGCCTGTCACACAGAAATTTGATCTGCTCTTCTCCCGGGATAACCTCCGTTGCCCTTCCGTCGGTCAGAATGAAGTCATTTCCGGTTCCCTGGTATTTCTCGAATGCTAACTGCATGGATCAAACGTTAAATCATGTTAAATGAGACTGTGGGAAGAAGTGTTGCAACATATTGTAAAATAGTATTATAAGGTAATATTTTGTGTGTCATATCCGGACAGGAGGCATAATTTTTGAGCATTTCTCATGAAAAAAGCCGAATTTTGTTTTATGCCGGAAAAGTAAAAATAAAAAAAACTTCTGTTATGAATACGAAAAAGACACTTGGAACCTTTTTGATTGCCATGGCAGGTGCTGTGGTGGGAATTATATTGTATGCGGCGGTTTTTCCCGCTGAAAAGCAAACTCATCCACTGGTCTGGCAACAGTATGATACGCAATCAGTCAGCCTGGCCAATTATCCTGCCAGTTTTGAAGGCAGCAATCTCGACTTCACCATAGCCGCGGAAAAATCGGTTCATGCCGTGGTGCATGTTAAAAATACGAAATTTCAAAGGCAACGGTATACGAATCCCTTTTACGAGTTTTTCTACGGGGATATTTACAGGAATGAGCCCACACCCATTGTGGGGATAGGTTCGGGGGTGATCGTTTCTCCCGACGGGTATATTGTGACCAACAATCATGTGGTGGAAGGAGCCGATGATATCGAGGTGACCCTGAATGACAAACGGGTTTTCAAAGCCGAGATCATCGGTACCGATCCCAGTACCGATATTGCCCTGCTAAAGATCAAGGGCGAGGATTTTCCTTTCATTCCCTTCGGTGACTCCGACAATCTGAAACTCGGTGAATGGGTACTGGCCGTGGGCAATCCATTTAATCTGACCTCGACGGTCACAGCCGGGATTGTGAGTGCAAAAGGCAGAAACCTGGGCATTCTTCCCGACAACTACCGCGTGGAATCGTTCATTCAGACCGATGCCGCCCTGAACCGTGGGAACAGCGGGGGAGCGCTTGTGAATACCCGGGGAGAGCTGGTTGGGATCAATACGGCCATTATTTCTCCCAACGGGGCCTATGCCGGTAATTCTTTTGCCGTACCGGTGAATATTGTAAAAAAGATCGTGGCCGATATTATCGAATTCGGTTCCGTTCAGCGGGCTGTCCTCGGTGTGACCATTACCGATGTAACTGATGAGCTGGCAAAAGAAAACGACCTGGAGTCCATTGAAGGGGTTTATATCAGCGGAGTAGCCGAAAACGGGGCTGCCCAGGAAGCCGGTATCGAACCCGGAGATGTCATTATTTCCATAAACGGGGTCAAGGTGAATTCTGTGTCCGAACTCCAGGAACAGGTAAGCCGCTATCGCCCAAAGGATAAGGTTGATGTTGTGATAAAAAGAAACAACAGGGAGAAACAATTTGAGGTGGTTTTACGTAACATGGAAGGCGAAGCAAGGTATGTTACCGCTGAAACCAACGTGCTGGGGGCAAAATTCAGGGATATAGACAGGAACCTGAAGAACCGTCTCCAGATTGACAATGGTGTGCAGATCACGGAACTTGGGGAAGGAGCCCTGCTGGATGCAGGCATCAAGAATAATTTCGTGATCACCAGCATCGACGGGGAACCGGTTGAATCGGCCGCGCAGGTGAAAAATATCCTTGCCCGACAGCCGAAAGGATCATCGGTTGAAATAGAAGGAATTTATCCGGGAGGAAGATATATTTATGTATATGTAGTAAAATTCTGATTTTAAACCCTGTTGCTTGCAGAAGGAAGGGCCTGCTGCAGCAGGCCTTTTTTTCATGTCTCTGAAGAATGAAAAAATAATTGAATTTTATTCCCAAATGGTCTAACTTTGCAAAATATTAACAAATCATTGTAGATGAGACAACTCAAGATTACGAAGTCCATCACGAACCGTGAGAGTGCTTCCCTGGACAAGTACCTGCAGGAAATAGGTAAAGAGGAACTGATTACCGTTGAAGAAGAAGTCGAACTCGCCCAGAGGATTAAAAAGGGCGACAGGGATGCGCTGGAAAAGCTGACCCGGGCCAATCTTCGTTTTGTGGTATCCGTAGCCAAACAGTATCAGAACCAGGGATTGAGCCTTCCCGATCTGATCAATGAAGGCAACCTTGGCCTGATCAAGGCAGCTGAAAAATTTGATGAAACCCGGGGCTTTAAATTTATTTCCTATGCCGTATGGTGGATCCGGCAATCTATTCTTCAGGCGCTGGCCGAACAATCACGTATTGTTCGCCTGCCGCTGAATCAGGTAGGATCCCTTAACAAGATCAACAAGGCTTTTTCCAAATTTGAACAGCAATTTGAAAGAACTCCTTCTGCGGAAGAGCTGGCTGAAGCCCTGGAGCTTCCGAAAGAAAAAGTGAACGACACACTGCGTGTTTCCGGAAGGCACGTATCGGTTGATGCTCCTTTTGTTGACGGGGAGGATAACAGCCTGCTGGATGTACTTCCCAACACCGATTCGCCTAATGCCGACAAGGAATTGCTGAACGAATCACTGACACGCGAAATAGAAAGGGCGCTGGCAACGCTTACCGAGCGCGAAAGAGATATTATCAAGCTGTTCTTCGGAATAGGGGTGCAGGAAATGACTCTGGAGGAGATCGGAGAAAAATTCGGTCTGACCCGTGAAAGGGTAAGGCAGATCAAGGAGAAAGCTATCAGAAGGTTGAGGCATACTTCCCGCAGTAAATTGCTGAAATCATACCTGGGTTAAGAAAAAGAGGCTGTCTCAAAAGCATATTTGAGGCGGCTTCTTTTTTATTTATGGAGTTATTTATTGCTACTTCAGGAAAATAAGTTTTTCAGGATTGTTTGTCACAAAAAAAAGAAAAAGGAA
>DSCJ01000112.1 GCA_011049175.1 Bacteroidota bacterium
AGCGACATGCTTTTTTGGGGGGCAAAAAAGCATGCAAAAAACCCTTTGGCTGCTGATGCTTTTATGGAAAAACTACGGCGGGGGAAAGCCTGCCGCGATCCAAACTCGTCCCTGACAGTGCTTCGCCTGTCAGGGACTCAGACAGGATCGCTGCACAGGCCATGGCGCCTTTTCCCCCGCCTTGTTTTTCTCATAAAACCCTCAGAGGCCGGTTTTTTTCTAATAAATACGTGGAATTCCGGAAACAAAGACCCGTATGAGCTGCATTTCAGCAGGTTTTCAGGATTTTCCCCGGTGCGATTCAGAAATGCCAGGCAACCAAAGTAATAAATATGTCAACTTTATTTAGGCATGGACTACCTGCAACCCGTAACCCGCACCTTCCCTATGCAACTGGTCGATTCCCTCCGGGATTGGGAAGAATAAATTATGAGCTATCTGAAAATATACAACAATAACTCACTAACAAAAAGACAACCAGTTAATAACAACGTAGAAAACTACGTAGATAGCAACGTAATATACTACGTAGATGCCTCATGTAAAAACCGGACCTTTTCCCGGTGTGTGATGTTTGGGAAAAGATCCGGTCGTATTGCCTGCACCTGTTAATTGTTCAGCCGGTCTGTACCTTGCTGGTTTTCGGAGCCGGGTATTTTTTCAGCGATTCGGTAAACCGGTTCAGGTCTTCATCGCTCAGGCTGTGGTTTGTCAGTTCCCCGTTCAGGTATTTTTCATACCCGGTAAGGTCGAGGAAACCGTGTCCGCTCAGGTTGAAAAGGATCACTTTTTCTTTGCCTTCTTCCCTGGCCCGGTATGCTTCCCTGATGGTTTGAGCCACGGCATGGCTGGTTTCGGGAGCCACGATCAGTCCTTCTGTTTGCGCAAAGAGCAGGGCCGCTTCATAGCATTCCAGTTGCTGCAGTGCTTCGGGCCTCATCAGTCCTTCGTTCACGGAGTGGCTGATCAGCGGGGATATTCCGTGGTATCTCAATCCGCCGGCATGGATGGGAGGCGGGATGAACCCGTGTCCCAGGCTATGCATGGCCAGCAGGGGGGTCATTTCGGCCGTATCCCCGTGATCGTAGTGAAAGGGAGCGCGGGTGAGGGTGGGGCAGGAGGCGGGTTCCACGGGAATGATATCGATATCGGCCCCGTGGATCTTGTCGCTGACAAACGGGAAGGATATGCCCGCAAAATTACTGCCACCGCCGGCACAGCCGATCACCACATCCACTTTCTTTTCGTTCACCAGGGCCAGTTGCTTTTTGGCTTCCAGCCCGATGATTGTTTGATGCAGCATCACATGGTTCAGCACACTTCCCAGGGAATACCGGGCTTTTCCTCCCGGTTCACTGACTGCTTCCTCGATGGCTTCGCTGATGGCAATACCCAGGCTTCCCGGGGTATCGGGGTACTTCTCCAGGATATCGCGGCCAGCCTGTGTCTCGTTGCTGGGGCTGGCCACACAATTGGCTCCGTAGGCATGCATCATCAGCTTGCGGTAAGGTTTCTGGTCGAAGCTGATCCTCACCATGAATACCTTGCATTCAAGTCCGAGCAATGAGCAGGCAAAAGCCAGGGCCGTACCCCATTGCCCGGCTCCGGTTTCCGTTACCAGCTTTTTTACGCCGAATTCTTTATTATACCATGCCTGGGCTACAGCCGTGTTGGGTTTATGGCTTCCGGCAGGCGAAACGCTTTCATTTTTGTAATAGATCCGTGCTGGGGTGTTCAGCGCTTTTTCTAGGTGCCGTGCCCTGACAAGAGGAGAAGGACGCCACCTGTACAACAGCTCGAGAACCCCTTCGGGAATATCAATCCATCGTTGCGTGCTCACTTCCTGTTCGATCAGGTTCATGGGAAATACCGGTGCCAGCATGTCGGGGCTGACCGGGTTACCGTCAGGGCCCAGAGGCGGGTTCAGTGTTCCGGGCAGGTCGGCTGCCAGGTTGTACCATTGCCTGGGGATGTCCTTTTCATTCAGAAACACTTTGTAACTCTTGTCCATGGTTTTAATGAATTATAGGTTAAAAAAAACGGGGCATGCTGTAAACAACATGCCCCGCGGAGAAAATTCTTTATTATGCTCTGTCAGTTCGCATCATCCATGTTGTTTACGTTAGTGTGCAGCATCTGCCACCACCAACGCCAGCAACATGTATGAAACAAACCTTTCATTTTTGTATTGGTTTCAGGGTGCTAAAATAGCGAAAGATTCTTTTTATCCAAACAGGTGGTTAAAAAATATGCACTGAACCCCGGAATTATCCATACGGAATCTTTCCCTGTTATTTACTGATTTCCCCGGGCAAGGAAAAAGAGCGAAATACCTGCCACCAGGAAAAGATCTCGGTGTGTGAGGTACTGTACGGGTGCCAGTAACAGGATGATCTGGTAAAGGGCTGCCAGTAAGAGGAAAAGGGATGACAGCACGGTTATATGGTGTTTTCTGACAAAGCCGCCCAGTAGCAGACCGGCCCCGGCCAACAGGTTGACGAGCGACAGGTAGAACCATTGCGACTGCAGGTTGAATTCTGTGAAAATCCCTGAAAAAGCGGCATATACATAAAATGCCACCACAAGCCGCATGATCCAGGTGGCCAGGGGATAGAGGTTCTTAAGCGGTTTCATGAGTTATCGGGTTTGGATTTGACAGGATAAAAATAACCAAAAAACAGGAAAAGAGACCGCGCTTTCTCTTTTCCTGCTTTAGCTGCCATTTTTTCATTCTGGCTGACAAACATGGCTTTCATTTCATTCTGGCACAAAATGTGAAAAGGAAGCAAAATGACATACCATCTTATATAAATATGAAAACAGTTAACTCTTACAGGGAATTAATGCAATATGCCGGAGAGTCGGAGAATGCCTGGCTTTTTTTGTATAAATCAGGTGCCGGGCAGAGCGATTGTGCTCTGAAAAACCTGCAGGAAGTACTGCGGAAGAACGATGATCTCCCGGTTTATCTGGCCGATGTAAACCGTGTGAGGGATATCCATCCTGTATACCATGTGGATTCAGTACCGGTATTGATCGAGCTGGAAAAAGGGGAAAGCCGGAATGTGGTAAAAGGCTGCCAGCAGGAAGGTTTTTTCAGCGCTTTTTTTGAAAATGCCCTGTACCGGGCCCGGGCTCAAAAAGAAGGGAAAACCCCGAAGCGGGTGACAGTATATACCACCCCCAGCTGTCCGTGGTGTAATACGGTGAAGGGATACCTGAGGAAAAACGGTATCCCTTTCCGGGAAGTGGATGTAACCCGGAATGAAAATGCCGCGGAAGAAATGGTAAGACGCAGCGGTCAGCAAGGCGTTCCTCAGACCGATATCAACGGTCAGATCGTGGTGGGATTTGACCGGAAAAAACTGGACCGTTTACTGGAACTGGAATAATTAACATAAACTTTAAAGCACAATCATTATGAAAGAACTGCAACCCATCAATCAGCAGGTCCTGCTCGACCTGAGTGAAAGTGAAGGAGAACAGCGTACGGCTGCCGGAATCATCATTCCTGATACGGTTAAGGAAAAACCGAAGTTTGCCAGGGTACTGGGAATGAGCCACATTGAAAATCCGGAAATTTCTGTGGGAGATACCGTTCTGTTTAAGCCCTATGCGGGTACAGAGACCGAGTTTGAAGGAAAGAAGTATCTTCTGATCCCATATGATGACATTCTGGCAAAGATCGTGGAAACCGATTCCGTTTAGGAATATCCAAAAAAAAAGCCGGGGTATTATTTTTTGTCTGAAAAAAAACTTTTCTCACGCAACTATTTTTCCTTTTCCTGCATCTTACATGCAGACCTAACCTTTATCATATTTCTGTCTGCCCAGGCAGGCGGAAATCCGTTCCTGGTATTTTAAAAAATTCTAGGGTGGTTAGCATGGAATACCGGGAATACGCGGGGAGATCCTCCCCGCTTTTTTATTTCTGCGGTATATAGCCTGCTTCCGTATGAGAATTATCATTGCCTCTTTTCCGGGATACCCGTATTTTGACCCCTTTAAACCTGTAGTTTATGGAATGGATCGCCCTGCTGTTCATTGCTCTGGGTCTTTCGGTTGATTCGTTTGCCGTTTCGGTTTCCTGCGGCCTGGCCAGGCCATCGGTTTGTTTTCGTCAGGCTGTTCCGTTTGCCCTGGTCATGGCTTTGTTCCAGGGTGGCATGCCGGTGCTTGGATGGTTGCTGGGAATGGAAATGGGAGAGAAGATCGGGGATTTTGACCACTGGCTGGCATTTTTCCTGCTGCTGGCGGTTGGGATACGGATGATCACTGACAGCATCCGGAAAAAGAATGGGGAAAAAGTACAGACGAATCCTCTGAAATGGAACATGGCTCTGACCCTGGGACTGGCAACCAGCATCGATGCCCTGGTGGTGGGATTCTCCCTGGGACTGATCCGCATCCACATCTGGAAAGCGGCTTTCCTGATCGGGGGGGGTACTTTTCTGGCTTCTATGCTGGGAATGCTTCTGGGGAAAAAATCGGTGCTGCGTTTTGGCAACCGGCTTGAAATTGTTGGGGGGATCATTCTTATCCTGATCGGCTTCAGCATATTTATTGATCACCAGTTTCTGGGGGGGTAGGGATTCATAAGAAAGGCAGAACCTTTTTTACTCCGGGTGCGACCTGACGTCGTGCCCGGAGTGTTCTACCAGGCGGCTGCTATTTGGCTCTGGTGCTTGTCATGGTGTCATTGAGTGATGGTGTGATGGAGATGAGGATTGGGTTGAAAGGATCCCTTTGCCTTGTTTTTCTCATAAAACCCTCAGAGGCCGGGACTTTTGATAAAATACGTTGAAATACCGGAATTTTGCTCCGCAGAAGATGCCTGTTTTTAGAAGAGAAGAATCAGCCAGATTATCGGGCTGATACGTAGTGTCCTGTTTGAAAAAACTTGATTTATTCATCCCACCGGCCACTATTTCGCTCCGTTCCCGGAACGGAGCGACATGCTTTTTTGGGGGGCAAAAAAGCATGCAAAAAACCCTTCGGCTGCTGATGCTTTTATGGAAAAACTACGGCGGGGCAAAGCCTGCCGCGATCCAAACTCGTCCCTGACAGGGCTTCGCCTGTCAGGGACTCAGACAGGATCGCTGCACAAGCCATGGCGCAATTTCCCCCGCCTTGTTTTTCTCATAAAACCCTCAGAGGCCGGTCCTTTTGATGAAATTCGTAGAAATACTGGAACATGTCTCCGTAAAGGCTGCCTGTTTGTAGAAAAAAAGAGTCAACCAGTTCATCGGGCTGATTCGTAGTGGATTGTTTGTAGAAACTGGATTTATCCATCCCACCGGCCGCGGTTTCGCTCCGTTCCCGAAACGGAGCGACATGCTTTTTTGGGGGCAAAAAAGCATGAAAAAAACCCTCTGGCTGCTGATGCTTTTATGGAAAAACTACGGCGGGGAAGGCCTGCCGCGATCCAAACTCATCCCTGACAGCGCTTCGCCTGTCAGGGACTCAGACAGGATCGCTGCACAGGCCTTCCCGCTTCTTCCCCCGCCTGGTTTTTCTCATAAAACCCTCAGAGGCCGGGACTTTTGATAAAATTCGAGAAAATCCTGGGACAGAAAATACTGATGAAATATATCCCAATGATTCCTGTAGGGACGACAGGATATTTATTGAGTTTGATGAAAAGGTTAACCAGCCCCTCAGGCCGGTTTCGTTCGCCGACCTGTACCTGTAACCTGTAACCTGAAATCTGAAACCCGTAACCCGTATCTCACTTGAGCTACTCAGAGAGCCTTCCGGCTTATTCTAATAAAACGCTTTCAGGATCTTTTCTTCCGGAGCCAGGGACCCTTCAGACAATCTGACAGCCGTTTCGATAAGGGCCAGGTGTGAATAGGCCTGGGGAAAATTACCCAGCAGCCTTTTTGATTTAAAATCAATATCCTCGCTGAAAAGTCCCAGGTGATTGCTGTAGCTCAGCACCCGGGCGAACAGTTCCTCTGCTTCCTCCTTTCTGCCTATTTTATACAGGCTGTCGATCATCCAGAATGTGCAGATGGTAAATGACGAACGGGGCTGCCCGAAATCGTCCCGGTTCCGGTACCGGTACATCAGGCCGTTGTGCATCAGCTTTTCTTTTGTTGTGAGTACCGTTTGAATGTACCGTTCATCGTCGGCCCGGATGAAACCGAACGATTCCATCAGGAGGTTGGCTGCATCCAGGTCTACTGACCCGTAATACTGGGTAAAGGCTTTGATTTTATCATTCCACGCCTTTTTCTGGATGTCATCCTTGATCTGTTCCCTGAGGTCGATCCACTCATCAACGTATTCCGATTTTTTAATCAGCCGGGCAATATGGATACCCCGGTCAATGGCCACCCAGCACAGCACTTTTGAAAAGGTGAAATGCTGGTGTTTGGTGCGCAATTCCCAGATCCCGCGGTCGCGTTTCTTCCAGTTCCTTGCCACGATCCGTATAATGGAACGTACAACGGTCCACAGAGCCTCTCCGTGTTCCAGCGTATTCTCAAACAGGAGGAATTGCTGGTAAATCACATCCATCAGGATGCCGTATATGTCGTTCTGCTTCTGCCTGTATGCATCGTTACCCAGCCGCACGGGGAGCGACTGCTGATATCCTTCGAGATGACTGAGAATACTTTCTTTCAGTTTTTTTTCCTTGTTGATCCCGTACATGATCTGGATTTTTTCATCCTTCACGGGAATGATATCCAGAATGAATCCAAGGTATCTTTTCGCCACGTTCAGATGCCCCAGCGAACCCATAACCTTGATCACCATGCTGGCATCGCGCAGCCAGCAGAAGCGGTAATCCCAGTTCCTGATCTCACCGATGGTTTCAGGCAGGGATGTGGTGGCCGCCGCCAGAATGGCCCCCGATTTGTCGTAGCTCAGCAGCTTGAGAACCAGGGCGCTGCGCACGATCTCCTCATTGAAACGGGAAAACTTGCGGGTTCTTTCCGACCAGTCGAGCCAGTACACCTTGGTTCGCTGCAGTTTCAGATAGGAACGTTCGGCGGTTTGTTCCAGCAGCTTCTGATTATAGCTAACCAGCATGAAGGAATCCTGTTCCAGAACCTGTTCTTCGCCCGAAACAAGCTTTTCCTTGTCGAGGTCGGTATACAGGTAAACCGAATCGTATACCTTGCCGGCGCTGTAACTTTTTATGTATTCCTTTTTGATAACCGTTTCGGTAGGCATGGCGGCGTACTGCAGGGCCGGTTTATAGCTAACCCTGAAACGGGGTTTTCCCGACAGGAGTTTGAGATACCGTACAATGTCGGGGGGAGTGTAGTGCTGCCGGTTCGGCTCGATATACCTGGGCATGAAGTCGATCAGTTCGAAAGCATCTTTGCCGTTGGTGAACCGGGTAACCAGAATATTTGTTTTTCTAATATACGACTGGCTGATATTATAATCCTTCCCGGCTTCAACAGAAAAATATCCGCCGATCCGGGTATCGAGTATCCTGGCGAAAACGGAAGGAGAGTTGAATTCGGGAAGGCAGCACCAGTCGATCGACCCTCGGGCCGAAACCAGGGCGGCGCTCCGGCAGTTGCCGATCATGCCGTAATAATAATTGTCGTTCAGGTTGTATGGGATGCTCATCTTTTGAAAAAAAATGATTGGTCAAACGAAAAAAAAGTGTATTTTATAGGGTTCAAACAGTAAAATGGGTAGTATTGTGAAGCGACTGGTCATTGTATCAAATAGATTACCTGTTGGAATTGAGATTGAAGATAACAAAATTGACGTAAAACCCAATGTGGGGGGACTGGCCACCGGTATGCGTTCCGTGTCGCAGAAATATGACAGCCTGTGGATAGGATGGTCGGGCATGCATGCGGAAGACCTGAGCCTGGAAATGCGCAAAAAAACCGATGAGGCGCTGAGAAAAGAAAAATGCCTTCCCGTGTATATCGGCAAGGAAGAAATTGATAAGTATTACTACGGTTTCAGTAACCGCACCATCTGGCCGTTGTTTCACTATTTTACGCAGTATACCGAATACTACCAGGAATTCTGGGAAACCTATGTTGACATCAACAAGCGCTTTGCCGGTATTCTGAAAGAGCACCTCAGGAAGGATGACGTGCTGTGGATACACGATTATCACCTGTTGCTCCTGCCCCGGATGATCAAGGAAGAATTTCCGGCTATTCCGGTAGGCTTCTTTCTGCATATTCCCTTTCCTTCGTACGAGGTATTCCGCATTCTCCCATGGAGGAAAGAGATCATTGAAGGCATGCTGGGGGCCGATTTACTGGGTTTCCATACCTTCGACTACGAGCGGCACTTTCTGAGTTCGGTGCGGAGATTGCTTGGCTATGATATTGAATTCAACCGGATCAACCTGCGTACCCGCATGTCGATTGTGGATGCTTTCCCCATGGGTATAGACTACGGGAAGTTCCACCAGTCCGCTCTGGAACACCGGCAAAAATCAGGGAAAGACCGGCTGGACATTCAGAAAGATATTGAAAACTTTTTGTCGATGTCGCCCGGCCGGAAGCTGATCCTTTCGATCGACCGGCTGGACTATTCCAAGGGGATTCCCAACCGGCTGCATGCCTTCGAACATTTTCTCAACAAATACCCTCAGTACCTGGAAAAGGTCACCCTGGTAATGCTGGCCGTTCCGTCACGCGACCAGGTGGAACAGTACCAGTTGATCAAGAAGGAGGTGGACGAGCTGGTGGGCCGGATTAACGGGGCCTATGCCACCATCAACTGGACACCCGTATGGTATTTTTACCGTTCGCTTCCCTTTGAGGAACTGATCGACCTCTACTCTTCCTCGGAAATAGCCCTGATCACACCCGTTCGCGACGGAATGAACCTGGTGGCCAAGGAATTCATTGCCACCAAAACAGAGGGACGGGGAGTGCTTATTCTCAGTGAGATGGCAGGGGCGGCCAAGGAAATGGGTGAGGCTATCCTGATCAACCCCAATAATATGGATGAGATTGCCGATGCCATTCATCACGCCCTGGAAATGCCTGCAGAAGAGCAGAAACAGCGCCTGGAAGTGCTGAAGGAGAGGTTGCAGCGGTACGATATTGACAAATGGGCAGGTGATTTTATGGATTCCCTGCTGGAAGTAGCAGACCAGCAGCAAAAATACCTGGCCAAACGCCTCACTTCGAAATGGGAGAAAAGAATGTTCGAGCGATATGCAAAGGCAAACAGGAGGATTTTTTTCCTCGATTACGACGGGACTCTGGTCGGCTTCCGGAAAGATCCAAAACATTCCCGCCCCGACGATGAACTGATGGATATTCTTACCCGGCTGGCAGATGATAAAAACAATCGCCTGGTATTGATCAGCGGCCGCGACAGGGATTCGTTCACCCGCTGGTTCGGCGATAAGCCTTTTGACCTGATTGCCGAACACGGAGTGTGGCTCAGAATGCAGGGAAAAGACTGGGAACTGTTCGAACAGATGGGAACCCACTGGAAAGAGATTATCCGGCCTGCACTGCAATTCTATGTTGACCGTACGCCGGGAACCTTCATCGAGGATAAAAATTATTCAATGGTATGGCATTACCGGAAAGCCGACCCTGAATTGGGAGCCATGCGGGCCCTGGAGCTGAAATATGAGCTGACCAGCCTTCTGGCCAATCTCGACCTGGAAATCCTGGAAGGGAACAAGGTGATCGAAGTGAAAAAAATGGGTATCAACAAAGGGAAGGCGGCAGCCAGGATTCTTCAGCAGGACCGGTATGATTTTATATTCGGTGCGGGAGACGACTGGACCGATGAGTATCTTTTCGAGGACATGCCGGCAGAGGCCTTTACCATCAAGGTGGGTATGATCAATACCAGGGCCAGTTACATTGTAAACTCGCATGAAGCCGTGAGGGAACTGCTCCGGAAGTTTGTATCATGAAAATTCGTAAATATCTTTCTGTGAATCAAGGGGAATATTGTGTGATGCCCGGATTATTCCCCGTTAAAGCCTGCAACTCCTGCCGGTAATTTATTTCCATGAAAACCGTTCCCTTGTGGAGAAAAAGAAATCGGCTTCGATCCGGGCGTTCTCATCGCTGTCGGAACCGTGGATGGCATTAGCCCTGACCGATCGGGCATACAGTTTCCTGATTGTTCCCTCCTCAGCCTTTGAGGGATCGGTATTCCCAATCAGGGCCCTGAAATCTTCCACGGCGTTTTCCTTTTCCAGAATCATTACCAGGATGGGCCCCGACGACATAAAAGTTACCAGGTCCTCATAAAAGGGCTTGCTACGGTGAATGGCATAGAATTGCCTGGCTTCGTCCTTGTTCAGTATGGTGGTTTTCAGTGCCTGAATTCTGAATCCGGCTTCGCAGATCATTGCCAGGATGGATCCGGTGTAATTTTGCCGGAAAGCATTCGGCTTGATCATGGCAAAAGTAAAATTTCCGCTCATAAGCTTCCCAATGGATTTCCATGGCGAATATAGAAATTATTTTATACCGGATGGGAACCTCCCGCAAAGATTTTTTATCTTTGACCCTTTCAATAAAGTATGGAATTCATTGTGAAAAAAGAACTTACAGAAATATTTTCCCGCCTTGGCGAATGGGTTGCCCAGTCGGAACGCCCGGTGGTCATTACCCATCTGAACCCTGACGGCGATGCCATCGGTTCTTTGCTGGGACTATACCTGTATCTGAAGAATTCAGGCAAAAAGGCCCATGGAATGACCCCGAACAATTTTCCTGCTTTCCTCAGATGGCTTCCTTCCGCAGGGGAGATCGTAAGGTATCAGGGACATGAAAAGCGCGCCCGGCAAATTCTGCAGGAAGCCGACCTGCTAATCATGGTGGACTTTAACGATCCGAAACGTCTGGGGAGACTTTGCCGGGAAGTAACTGCCTCTTCTGTCAGAAAGGCCATTATCGATCACCATCCCAACCCCGCTCTGGATGCCGGTCTGGTAGCCGTTCAGGAAGACGCCAGTTCGGCGGCCGAACTGGTATTTTCTTTTATCGGACAAACCGGGGGAAAGAAAGCCATCACGCCGGAAATAGCCGAATGCATTTATACCGGCATCATGACCGATACGGGGTGTTTCAGTTTCAATTCCTCCCGTCCGGAGTCTTTCCGTACGGTGGCCCGGTTACTGGAAACGGGGATTGACAAGGACCGGATCTTTAATAAGGTATACAATAATTTTTCCGTCAGGCGAATGCAATTGCTGGGATATGCCCTGTACCGGAAGATGAAGGTATTGACGAAATACCATTCGGCGTACATGGTTTTAACACTGGACGAGCAGAAAGAGTTTGGGTTCGTTACCGGCGATTCGGAAGGATTTGTCAATTACCCCCTGGCTGTCCGTGGGGTGATATTTTCCGTGCTGGTGGTGGAAAAGGCCGGCCATGTGAAATTATCGTTCCGGTCGAAAGGGAAGTTCAATGTGAATGAATTTGCACGCAAATACTTCAGCGGAGGCGGGCATGTCAATGCCGCCGGAGGTGAATCGAACGAATCGCTTGAAAAAACCGTACATTTGCTGGAGAAAACCATTTCCATAAGCGCCCATGAACTGGAAGAAGCTTTTCGGCAGGCCTGATACGATCTGGTTCCCGGTATTGCTGATGATACTGCTGGCTGATTGCCGGCGGCCCGTGAGGCTGCCTGTTGAAGAGCAGGCACCGGACAGGAAGGAAAGGATGGAAAAAGTGAATGAATTCCTTGTGACGAAAGACCAGGAGGTGATCAGTAACTTCATCAGTAGAATGGGATGGGAAATGGAGCGTACAGAAACGGGGTTGTGGTATATGATCATGGAACAGGGCGACGGACCGGCTGTAGCCCCGGGGAAAACGGTTGTATATGATTACCGGATCAGCCTGCTTGACGGAACCCTGTGCTATTCATCGGAAGAAGACGGCACAAAAACCATCCGAACGGGATATTCCGGGGAAGGGGCCGGTTTGGAAGAAGGTATCCTGATGCTGCGGGAAGGAAGCCATGCCCGTTTCATTATGCCCCCGCATCTGGCATTCGGACTGGTAGGCGACGGGAACCGGATACCGGCACGCGCCACCCTGGTGTATGAAGTGTGGGTACTGGATGTTCCATAAGCCGGAAGGAAAAGTCTGGCACAAAGCTTGTAGATAAACTGGTTTGTAACCCCGGGAAATATTTTTCCGTTTACATGAATGAATGAAGAAACAATGCGAATGACCATGTGAATGGGATTGTTATCCGGAAGGAAGTAACGGAAACCTTGTTCACCTAAAACCTAAAACTATGTCAACCAATTATTTGATGAAAAAAGCTCCTTTTCTGCTGATAACTGTTGTTTTGATGTTATTGCCCGTATCCTGCCTGGACCTGGATCAGGAAGATCCATACCAGGAAATGCTCGAGGAAGAAAGGATCGAACTGGCGGCCTATATGGAAGAACATTACCCGGGTGTGGAACCTCTTCCCTCGGGGCTTTATTATGTGGAACTCGAGGCAGGAACGGGCGATTCTGCCATGGTTGGGAAGAATGTCGTGGTGGATTATGCCGGTTATTTTCTCGACGGCACCATGTTCGATACCAGTATGGACACGGCTGCTATTAGAGGAGATATCTATCAGGCTTCCAAAAATTATACCCCTCTTGAATTTACTCTGGGATATGCCAACCTGATCTATGGCGTTCAGGAAGGTGTTTCGCTGATGCGTGAAGGCGGATCAGCCAAGGTGTTTTTCCCTTCCAATTTGGGGTATGGGCGTGGATACGGGAACATTCCTACCAACACTACCCTGATATTCGATCTGTATTTGCTGGAAGTGACCGATTTCTAAGATAACGAACTGTTTAAGGTGTGTTTCCCGGCCAACCGCGGATAACAGGAGAGATTTACCTGAATAACAGAAAAATTGCCGGCCTTTTATGTATATCGGGCCGGTTTTTTTTCCAGTCTGCCACGGGCATGGTTCTGATCCATTCGCTTTCCAGGGTCAGATCACAGGCCACGCAAAGAAGGGTGTCAGGCCGGCAGGCGCGCAATACACTGTCAAATAATGCCCGGTTGCGGTAAGGCGTTTCCATGAAGGCCTGGGTGATACCCCGCTGCTCCGACTCCCTTTCCAGTTCCCTGAGAGTTTTTTCCCTAACGCCGGTATGTATGGGAAGGTATCCGTGAAAGGCGAATTTCTGTCCGTTCAGGCCCGAAGCTGCCAGAGCCAGGATAACCGACGAGGGACCGCACAGAGGCCTGACCCTGATCCCGCTGAGATGAGCCATCCGCACCAGCCCGGCTCCCGGGTCGGCAACTGCCGGCATGCCTGCCTCCGAGAGAATGCCTGCATCCTCTCCGTCCAGCATGATTTTCAGATATTCCTGCAATTTCTCGTCCGGACTGTGCCGGTTCAGCTCCAGGAATAACAGGTCATCAATGGGCGTGGGGATGTTTGTGCTGATCAGGAAACGGCGTGCGTTTCGAATATTTTCTGCAAAGAAGACTTTCAGGGAATGGATAACCGGCAGGATGCCCTGTGGTATCACAGTGTGGATTTCCCCGGGACCCAGCGTGTTGGGAATGAGATACAAATTGGCGGCCATAAGCCAAAAGTAATGAACTTTCGTGAGAACAGAAAAGGGAAAGAAACCGTGATTTGGCTGATAAACCCTTTTATTAGCTTACAGGAGGCGAATTGAGCGGAAGCCATTATCTTTGTTCCTGTGAAACAGGTCCCTCAAATAAAGGCTACCTTTCTGGGAACAGGAACATCCCAGGGGGTGCCGGTCATCGGTTGCCGGTGCCGCACCTGCCTTTCGAATGATCCCCGTGATAAGCGGTTGCGCAGTTCCCTGCTGGTGGAGTGGAATGGCCATCACCTGGTGATTGATACGGGACCCGATTTCCGGCAGCAGATGTTGCGTGAAAACGTCCGGAAGCTCGATGCCATCCTCTTCACCCATTCGCACAAAGACCATATTGCCGGACTGGACGATGTGCGGGCCTTCAATTTCATCCATCAACAGCCGATGGACCTGTATGCCGAGGAAAGGGTGATCAGCCAGCTGCGGAAAGAATTTGCCTACATATTCGCTGAAAAGAAGTACCCGGGTGTGCCCGATGTGGTAATCCATCCCATCAGTACCGAACCGTTCCGTATCGGTCCCCTGGAGGTCATGCCCATACGGGCCGTCCATTACAGGCTGCCTGTGCTGGGTTTCCGCATGGGCGATCTGACATATATAACCGATGCCAATTACATACCTCCCGAAGAGATGAAAAAAATCGAGGGGTCGCGCGTATTGATCCTGACCGCCCTGAGAAAACGCCGGCATGTTTCTCATTTTACCCTGGAAGAAGCGGTGGAAATCATCCGGAAGATCGGTCCGGAGCAGGGCTGGCTCACCCATATCAGCCACCAGATGGGACCTGCCGAAGAAATTGAGAGGGAATTGCCTGAAGGGGTCCATCTGGCCTATGACGGATTGAAAATTACCGTTTGAAAAGAAGGAGGAAGGCTAAAGGTTAAAGGCTAAAGGCTAAAGGTTAAAAGTTAAAGGGTAAAGGTCAGGTAGTTGTGTTATGGGTTACGGGTTACGGGTTTCGTGTTGCGGGTTATGCCCTGCCGCGATCCAAACTCGCCCCTGACGGCGCTGTGCTTGTCAGGGACTCAGACAGGATCGCTGCACAGGCCATGGCGCATTTTCCCCCGCCTTGTTTTTTTTTATAAAACCCTCAGAGGCCGGTCCTTTTTAATTCATTTGGAAGGAATAAGCTGTTTCAAAAAAATTCTAAAACGCATAGGGTCAAAGATACGTACGAAAGATACTGAATATGTAGTACTGAATACCTGTTTATTGTGTGCTTTGTGATTCTCTTCGTGTACTTCGTGGTTAAATGATTCCTGACTATTTACAAAGCCCATGTTCTGATAATATTTTTATGGTATTCAATAGACTTGCGAATTTGACAACGTAGTAATCTACATAGATGAATACGTATATAAGCCGTTAAATAAAGTGTTATATACGCACAAGGGAAGAAAATACACACAAAATATTTTAAAATCGTCGTTTCCAACCCTTTCCAAAAGAAATCATCTGTTTTCCCAACCGGCGGGTAGGGCAGAGGGCAAGAGGGTGGTTATTCCATGATTCTTCGTTGATGGAGTTGCCTGAGGTAGAAAATGCGGCTGAGGGTGAGGCCGGCGAAAAAAATGATTCCGGCAGTTACCAGGGCATGCTGCAGCGAAAGATGATCGGTAATCCATCCGAAGAAGGGGCCCAGTATGGCAAAAAGAAGACGGATCACGAAATTTCTGACAGACAGCACGGTGGCTCTGACATCCGAACCGGTGAACCGGTTGATGTATTCCTTTAAAACCGGAGTGGCGATTCCACGAATCAGGTAAAAGGCGAGCAAAACCAACAGCGACCAGATTACCGGGAACAATCCGGTAAGCACAAATCCCAGCGGCAATCCCACAGAGAACAGTGCGAGGGTGCGGGAGGTTCCCAGATACCTGGAAAAACGGTATGAATACAGGGCCGCCAGCCCTACACTCAGGTTCAGGAGGGTCCACAATACCCCGAACAGGGGAACAGGAATATCCACTGCCTTGAAAAAAGGCTGAACAAACCAGGCCATGCTCAGGGTGGAAGCTCCGGCAATGGCAGAGAACAGAATGGTCCACCGCAGCATGGGGTCGTCCCACAGGGCATTTTTAAATATGCTCAGGATGTGGCGGAATCCTTTTTTAACCAGGATGAAATGACGCTCCGGCTCGGTGAGGGTGAGAGCGGCCGGTATGGCCATAAAGGCAACGGCTGCCTGAAAATAGAACGGTGTACGCAAACTGATCCCTGCCAGGAGACCTCCCGTCACACCGGCCACCGCTTCGGCAAAATTCCCCAGGGATATGACCCTTCCTTCGTACAGGGCATATTCTTCCTGGCGTTTTTGTTCCATAAGGGAATCGTACAGGATGGCGGAATCGGCTCCGCTGATCAGGCTCTGCCCGATCCCAAGGGTAATTTCAGCCACAATGAATCCCCGGAAACTGTATGAAAAACAGTATACAAAATAACCGGCCAGTCCCAGCACACTGCCCGTGACGAGTGTGGATTTTCTTCCCCATACATCTGCCAGATAACCCGAGGGGATCTCCAGCAAAACAATGGATACTGAATAAACCGCCTGCACAATGAATACCTGTTCCATGCTGAGGCCGTTATCCTGGTAGAAAATCACAATGATGGGCATCACCAGCATGAACCATTTGGCGATCTTGATTACATACAATCTGGGTATGTTGGGATGCTTCAGGGGATTCATAGGCTATTCTTTCCGCGGGCGCCGGCGTTTTAATATCCGTACATCTCTTTCCACCATTTTTTTAGCCGTTCGCGCAGCTCTTTTTCACGGGTATTGTCCTGCGGATCATAAAGGATCTTTCCCCTGATTTCCGGCGGCAGGAACTCTTCCGGGGTGAAGTTGCCTTCGTAGCTGTGTGCATATTTGTAATCTTTTCCGTATCCCAGCTCTTTCATCAGGCCGGTGGGTGCGTTTCTGATATTCAGCGGCACCGGCAGGTCGCCCGTTTTTCTAACCAACGACTGGGCATTTTCGATGGCCATATACGCTGCATTGCTTTTGGGAGAGGTGGCCAGGTAGATGGTGGCTTCGGAAAGAATGATCCTCGATTCAGGCCAGCCAATCCGGTGGATGGCATCGAAAGCGGCATTGGCCATAAGCAGGGCGTTGGGATTGGCCAGGCCGATATCTTCGGCTGCCAGGATCACCAGGCGGCGGGCAATGAATTTGGGATCTTCTCCTCCTTCCACCATTCTTGCCAGCCAGTATACCGCTGCATTGGGATCGCTCCCCCGAACCGACTTGATGAAAGCCGAAATGATATCATAGTGCTGTTCGCCTCCCTTGTCGTACAGGGCCAGGTTTTCCTGCACCTTTTCCAGTACGGCTTCGTTGGTGATCACCACCTTTTTTTTATTTTTCTCTTCGCCCTGCAGGGCGGTTACGGTGATTTCCAGGGCGTTAAACAGCTTGCGGGCATCTCCTCCCGAATACCTGAGCAGGGCTTCATCTTCCTCCACCACAATGTCGAGTTCCTTCAATACCGTATCCTCCTCCAGGGCCCTGTTCAATAAAAGCAGCAGGTGCTCCTTTTCCAGGGGTTTCATGATGTATGTCTGGCACCGCGACAGAAGAGGGGAGATGACCTCGAACGACGGGTTTTCGGTAGTTGCGCCTATCAGGGTGATTACGCCCTGTTCCACCGATCCAAGAAGAGAATCCTGCTGCGATTTGTTGAAGCGGTGGATCTCATCGATGAACAGAATGGCATTGGGCCGGTCGAAAAACTGCTGTTTCTTTGCCTTTTCAATGGTTTCCCTGACATCTTTCACCCCTGAGTGTACGGCGCTCAGCGTGTAAAAAGGCCGTTCGTGCCGGCGGGCGATCACCCGGGCCAGGGTGGTCTTTCCAACACCGGGCGGACCCCAGAACAGCATGGAAGGGATATTCCCCGATTCGATAAAGCGGCGGAGCACCGCTCCCTGTCCCACCAGGTGCTCCTGCCCCACATAGTCATCCAGGGTTTGGGGACGCATGCGTTCCGCCAGGGGTACATTGGGTTTGATCATACATCGGCCTCCTTCAGACGGTAAAAATACGGCTTCCGGTAATATAGTGAAAGAAAACGGGGAAATTTGTTGGTCAGGCCGGAAAGTCAGTTGTGTTTCCATGGCATGAAAAACAAACCATAACCCTGTTCCCTGTTCTTCCGTAAAAGGAATGGCCCGGAATTTCAATTTTTATGAATTTCTTCTATCTTCGGGTTAGTATTTTATTAAGAAAAATGCTTAAACAGCTGAATATGAAAACAAAAAACAGCTTCAGAAAGATCACGGCCCTGGCCTTTGCCGGCATGCTGTTCTGCCAGGTGGGAGTGGCCCAGCTTAACCAGGTGGATTTTATCAAAGGCGGGCTGGAAAACGGTGAACTTATGCTCAAGGAATACGTGGCTCCATGGGCCAATTCCCTGGGAGCCAGTCTGAACGGTGGATGGTACAACACCGCCAAACCGCATAAGCTGGGGGGATTCGATCTGACCATTACGGTGAATACCACGGTGGTGCCCGATGCAGCCAAATATTTCGACGTGGGGGCCCTGGATTTCACCGGAGGGCTGCAACTGACCGATCCTGCCGACAACATGGCTTCCACCATTGCCGGTCCGAAAGGAGAAGGGCCGGAATTGAGGTATGTGGAAGAGTTCGGAGGAACGGAATATTCACTGGCCACTTTCAATACTCCCGGAGGAACCGGGGTGGGAGTGCTGCCGCTGCCCATGGTGCAGTTCGGACTGGGATTGGTGAAGGGAACCGATGTGACCGTGCGTTACCTTCCCCGGCTGAATATTTTCGATGCCGGTTCGGTAGGCATGTGGGGTGTGGGATTGAAGCACAGTATCGTTCAGTGGTTTCCGGGATCTGCCCTGATTCCCTTTGAGCTTTCCCTGTTCGGAGCCTATACCGAGCTGACTTCCCTGGCCGATGTGAATTTTCAGCCCTCGTCCTACGGGGTGCCGGTGAACCTGGAATCGTATACCGATGCCGATTTTGATAATCAGATGATCGGTCTGGATATGAGCGCCTGGACTGTGAACCTGATTGCCTCGAAATCGCTGGCCATACTCACAGTATATGGTGGCGGGGGGTATAGTTCCACCCGGGCTAATCTGTATATGGACGGTAACTATCCCCTGACCCAACTGAACACCGACGACCCGGGCAATCCCTATGTGGAAGTGGCCGATGCCAGCATTGTGGAAGACCCCATTAATATTGAAGTGAAGAATTTCAGCGGGCTCAGGCTGAATGCGGGGCTGCGGCTCAAACTGGCCCTGCTGACCCTTCATTTCGACTATACCTGGGCTGATTACTCGGTGTATACCGGTGGGATCGGCATCAGTTTCAGGTAAGAGAGAATGATCATTTTCTGTTTCCAGAGAAGCTCTCCGGTAGGAGGGCTTTTTTTTATGCTCACTGCTATGCGGCTCCGGTATATGTTATGGTGTGATCGGGTGATGGAGTGATGGTGATGAGGAGTGGAGTGGATTGGAATAATCCCGTTGCCTGTTTATCATTGATATATATCCATCCCACCGGCCGGTGTTTCGCTCCGTTCCCGAAACGGAGCGACATGCTTTTTTGGGGGCAAAAAAGCATGCAAAAAACCCTTCGGCTGCTGATGCTTTTATGGAAAAACTACGGCGGGGGAAGGCCTG
>DSCJ01000061.1 GCA_011049175.1 Bacteroidota bacterium
CAGGATCGCTGCACAGGCCTTTCCACTTTTTCCCCCGCCTTGTTTTTCTCATAAAACCCTCAGAGGCCGGGACTTTTGATGAAATTCGTGAAAATACCGGAATATTGCTCCGTAGAAGATGCCTGTTTTTCTTTGATATATTCATCCCGCCAGCCGGTGTTTCGCTCCGTTCCCGAAACGGAGCGACATGCTTTTTTGTGGGGCAAAAAAGCATGCAAAAAACCCTTTGGCTGCTGATGATTTTATGGAAAAACTACGGCGGGGGAAGGCCTGCTGCGATCCAAACTCGCCCCTGACAGTGCTCCGCCTGTCAGGGACTCAGACAGGGTCGCTGCACAGGCCGGTTGCTTTTCCCGTAAATTTTCATTATCTTTTTATTCCATTGAACCACAGGTTTTATGGTTAACAAAAAAATAAGGAGGAAAAGATCATGATCAGCACCACCATTTTCCCCGGAAGGTATGTTCAGGGCAGGAATGCCCGGCACCGCCTGGGCAGGGAACTCACCCGGTTCGGCGACAGAGGACTGGTTCTCTGCGACCCGTACGTAAACGATCATCTGCTCGAAGAGTTCAAGCCGGGAATGGAGAAGGATGTGAAAATAACCCTTGAGGTCTTTGCCGGCGAATGTTCCGACGAAGAGATCGGCCGCCTGGTAAAAATGGTGGGGAAAGAAAAGTCCGGGTTCGTGGTAGCCCTGGGCGGGGGGAAAACCATCGATACGGCCAAAGCCGTAGCCCATGAAGCCCATCTCCCCGTTGCCGTAGTTCCCACCATTGCAGCCACCGATGCCCCCTGCAGCGCCCTATCAGTAATCTACACTCCCGAAGGGGAATTCAAGCGTTATCTGTTCCTGCGCCGGAATCCCGACCTGGTACTAATGGACACCCAGATTATTGCCGAGGCTCCCGTGCGTTTTCTGGTTTCGGGCATGGGCGATGCCCTGGCCACCTGGTTCGAAGCAGAATCGTGCATGAAAAAATACGCCCCCAACATGACCGGCGATATCGGATCCATGTCGGCTTACGCCCTGGCTAAACTGTGTTATGACACCCTGCTGAAGTACGGCATTTCGGCCAGAACGGCCTGCGAAGCCCGTGTGGTGACCCCCGCCCTGGAAAAGATCGTGGAAGCCAATACCCTGCTGAGCGGGCTGGGATTTGAAAGCGGCGGACTGGCCGCCTCACACGCCATACACAACGGCCTCACCCTGCTGGAACCCACCCATTCGTATTTCCACGGCGAGAAGGTAGCCATAGGAACCCTGGCCTCCCTGTTCCTGACCGATAAATCATGGGAAGTGATCCGCGAAGTATATGGCTTCTGCGAATCGGTAGGATTACCCACTACCCTGGCTGGAATCGGTCTGGAAAAAGTCAGCGATACCCACCTGATGAGGGTGGCCGAAGCATCCTGTGCCGAAGGGGAAACCATTCACAACGAACTGGTGACGGTCACACCCGAAAAAGTATTCGCCGCCCTGAAAGCCGCCGATGCGGAGGGAAGAAGGAGAATGAAACAATCCTGAGAACCGGATACTCAGCCTGCATCCCTATCCCCATGATTCCTGCAGGCAATTGATTATATTTGCAGGGTAACCAGCAAACAGCACCCTGCATGAAAATAGCACTGATCGGATACGGGAGAATGGGGCACGAAGTGGAAGCCGTTGCCCTGGCAAAGAAGCACCAGATCGTGCTTCGCGTTGACAGAGACAATCCCGCTGACATGGAAAGGCTGAAATCCTCGGGGGCAGATGTAGCCATGGAATTTACCACCCCCGCCACCGCCTTCGACAATATCAGAAAATGTCTGGAACAGGGCGTTCCGGTAGTATCGGGTACCACGGGATGGAATGACCGGATGGATGAGATACACCGGTTGTGCCGTTCCGTGGACGGAGCCTTTTTTCATGCCGCCAATTTCAATATCGGCGTCAACATTATGTTCCACCTGAACAGGGAACTGGCCCGGATCATGAACCAGTTTCCCCGGTACGAACCTTCCATTGAAGAAACCCACCATACCCGGAAACTTGATGCACCCAGCGGAACGGCCGTGGTGCTTGCCGGCGACCTGCTGGAAAGATACCCCGGAAAAAAGGCATGGGAGTTGAATGAAACATCGGGTAAAGACAAACTGCTGGTCAGGGCGTTTCGTGAAGGCGACGTACCGGGTACCCATGTGGTAAGATACGAATCACCCAACGACCGGCTGGAACTGATCCATACCGCGTTCAGCCGGAAGGGTTTTGCAGAAGGAGCCTTGCTGGCAGCCGAGTTTCTTCGCGGAAAAAAGGGAGTGTTCGGAATGCACCATCTGCTGAAGCTGGACAACACCGGCAGATCATGAAGAAGATACCCCTGCTTCGCCTGGCAGGATTGCTGACAACCCTTGCCCTCCTGGTTTTGTTCACCTGGTGGCTGGAAAATCCCTGGCTGCTGATCCTCGCCCCCGTATTTTTCGATATGATCATCACCCGCCGGGTAAGATGGGCTTTCTGGAGGAAAAAACACAGCGGCAGGCCGGGACCGGCAGCCGAATGGGTGGAAGCCATCACAGGTGCGGTGATAGTGGCTTACCTCATTCGCATCTTTCTGGTGGAAGCATTCACCATTCCCACACCCAGCATGGAAAAAACCCTGTATACCGGCGATTACCTGTTTGTCAGCAAACTGGCATACGGACCACGTCTTCCCATCACCCCCCTGGCGTTTCCATTCACTCACAACATTCTTCCCTTCACCCGGAATACTCCGTCATACCTTGACTGGCCGGATCTTCCATACAAACGCCTGGAAGGATTCGGTGAAGTCAGAAGGAACGATATCTTGGTGTTCAATTTCCCAGCGGGCGATTCCGTAATCCTGGAATATCCCGAATACAATTACTACGATATGGTACAGGAATACGGGAACACCGAAGTTTCGAAACGTTTCCGCATACATACCCGGCCGGTTGACCGGCGTGATCATTATGTCAAACGATGTGTGGGATTGCCCGGCGATACCCTTACCATACGCGCAGGCACGGTGTATATCAACGGGGCTCCCCTGGAAGAACCGGCAGAGATCATCCACCGGTATCTGATAGAGACCTTCCGCAGGCCTCTCAGCCGCAGCCTGTTCAATGAATGGGGCATAGAGCTGTCCCCCGGTCAGCGTATCCGGCAAACCGGGCCCATGCTGTTCCAGGTTTCCCTGACCCGGGCACAGGCGGCCGCATTGTCAGTAAAGGAACATATTATCCATATCAAACCCATGATTACCCCCGATAGTATTCCCAATCCTTTTGTATACCCGCACGATACCGCCTGTCAGTGGAACTCCGATCATTTCGGCCCGTTGCTAATCCCTGCCCGGGGAGATGTTATCCCGCTGAACGATGACACCTGGCGTTTGTATCGGTTTATTCTGGAACACCATGAAGGGCTCGATATACAAAAAACCGGTAAGGGCTTCACGGTGAATGGAAAACCTGCCGGCAGCGTAATGTTCCGCCAGAATTATTATTTTATGCTGGGTGACAACCGCGATAATTCATCCGACTCCCGGTTCTGGGGTCCCGTGCCAGAAAATCACCTGGTGGGAAAAGCCGTGCTGATCTGGCTGTCAATTGACAGATCGCAAAAGTTTCCGGGGAATATCCGCTGGGAAAGAATGCTGAGAACACTGTAATAAAATGAAATTTTTTCCCCATTTTCGCGTTGGGAAAAAAAACATTTTTCATGAAAAATCTAA
This sequence comes from Bacteroidota bacterium, assembly GCA_011049175.1. GTDB lineage: Bacteria > Bacteroidota > Bacteroidia > Bacteroidales > VadinHA17 > HyVt-105. The sequence continues at coordinate 3,741 of DSCJ01000061.1, forward strand.
TCAGAAGCAAATATTTCAGGTTCGGCATTGCCGGCACCCTGTACCTGCTCTGGGTTATTTGGGTGGGAAATTACTGGCTGCTGCCCGGGCTCCTTATCGTATTCGACATTTATGTCACCAAAAAGGTGAACTGGTCCTTCTGGAAAAAACGGGGCAAACCGGCCAGCGCCCTGGTGGAATGGATCGACGCCCTGATTTTTGCCGTTATCGCCGTCACCTTCATCAACATTTTTTTCTTCCAGAACTATAAGATCCCCACCGGATCGATGGAAAAATCGCTGCTCATCGGCGATCACCTGTTTGTGAGCAAGCTGTCGTACGGACCCAAAATTCCCAATACCCCCCTCTCCTTTCCCTTCACCCAGCATACCATGCCGTTGCTTAAAACAAAGTCATACCTGGAATGGATCCGGTGGGATTACCATCGTTTGAAGGGATTCAGAGAGGTTCAGCGCGATGACGTGGTGGTATTCAACTTCCCGGCAGGCGACACGGTGGTGGTAGAACAGCAGGCGCAGAGCTATTATTCCATCATGAGAAGCTATGAAGAAGAATTCAGGAATCAGGATAAAAGAGCAGGACAGCCCCTGCGACATGACAGCTATTACGAAAAACTGAGCCGTGATTTTGTGCGGAACAATTTCACCATCACCGTAAGGCCGGTTGACCGTCGCGATAATTACATCAAGCGCTGTGTGGCCATCCCGGGAGACGTCCTGGAAGTAAAGGCCGGCGAAATTTTCGTAAACGGAGAACCACAGAAACCCATCCCCGGAAAACAGTTCCGTTACCGGGCAAAAACCAACGGGACACCGATCAATCCACATTCACTTGAAAGGCTGGGAATATACCGCGACGATGTAATGATCGAAATGAACAACCATTACATCCTTCCGCTGACAAACGAGAACCTGAAGAGGATCCAGGAATACCGCAATGTGGTTTCGGTAGAAAAGATCCTGAAGAAACCCGGAGAATACGCCTATTATGTGTTTCCCCACGACACGGCCTATGCCTGGAACGAGGATTATTTCGGACCGCTGCAGATTCCGTCGAAAGGGCAGACCGTTGAACTCAACCTTCATACTCTGCCCCTCTACAGGCGGATCATTGAAGCATACGAGGGGCACAGGCTGCAAATAAATAATGGAACCATACTGCTAGACGGAGAGCCGGCCGACCAGTATACATTTGAAATGGATTATTACTTTATGATAGGAGACAACCGGCATGATTCCGCCGATTCACGGTTCTGGGGTTTTGTGCCGGAAGATCACGTGGTGGGCAGTCCGGTTTTTATCTGGCTCTCTCTGAACAAAGATAAAAAGTTCCCGGCCAACATACGCTGGAACAGGCTGTTGAAAGCAGCCAACCGGTAAAACCTGACCGGCGAATCCATGAGGGTTCAGAAAGGAAAATCGTCTTCCAGCTCTATTTTTGCCTTTTCCTCTTCGGCCGGTGGATCAGCCTTCAGATGAAGGGGATTTCCATCGACAAAAATTGCCTTGTAGGGTACGGTAGGGCAGGCATATTCACAGGCTCCGCATCCGATACAAATGGTGTCGTTCACCTCGGGAATCACCAGCGTCCCTTCATACGGAACCATGTGAACCGCTTTGGTAGGACAATGTTCCGAACAGGCGCCGCAGTCGGTTTTTTCCGTATGGACAATGCAGTTTTCTTTTATAAAATGGGCAATGCCCAGCTGGGTCAGCTTTTTCTCCTCCAGTTTGAGTGGCAGCAGGGCCCCGTTAGGGCATATCTCCGTGCATCTGGTACATTCAAAATTACAGAAACCGGCGTGGTAATCCATCCGTGGCTGAAGCAGCCCGGCCAAACCGTATTCCAGGAATGAAGGCTGCAATACCCCGGTGGGACACACGCTTACGCACAGCGAACATGCGGTACAGGTCTTGTTGAATACGGTAAATCCGGATGATCCCGGAGGGCAAACCGGGTGATTCCGGGGTTCGGGAACCGTCGATTTTTTGGTCGGCCGGGGAATATCCTGTGCTAACCCGGCCCCTGCCATACCCAGCAGCCAGGCCATAGAACCGGTTATAAACTTTCTTTTACTCCCGTCCACCGCCATGGCTGGTTTGGCCTCAGCCGCAACAGGGGTTTTTACAGGCCGCACCAGATCAAATTTCACAGCCCCTTCCCGGCAGGAATTGATGCAGTTAAAGCAGGCAACACACCGGGAATAATCAATGAAACCCGCTTTATAATCAATACACTCGGCCTTGCACGCTTTTTCACACAGGGAACAACGGGTACATTCCGATGGCTCGATCCGGATGCGGAACAGGGAATAACGCGACATGATGCCGAGCAGGGCGCCCACAGGGCAAACGGTATTGCAGAAAAGCCTTCCCCGTGTAACCGACATTGCGAACACTACCACCAGGGTAACTCCGGGTATGGCCAGCAAACCGGCAGATACCGGATAAAGATCGATCCGGTAAAGAAAATAAAGATTCAGATTATTTAAGAGACCGGCCGCCGCATTGTTGATGCCAACCACCACGGGTTTGAACAGGTAGGTGAATATCCGGCCGAAATTACTGTACGGATCAAGCAGGGTAAGCAGCAGGGTGCTACCAAAAATCAGAACCAGGGCTGTCAGACCCAGGATGGCATATCTCAATATATTATACGGCCGGGAAAACCGGTTCCAGCGCTTCTTTTTTTTCTTGAAAAGGTTGGACAGGCGGATAAAAACATCCTGCAAAATCCCCAGGGGACAAATGGCTGAACAGTATACCCTTCCGAACAGTGCGGTAAGAATCATCACGATAAAAAAACCGGCAGAAGCCAGCGACAGGGTGGTGAGGAATTTCATCAGGGAAGGGGCAAACTGCAGGTACAGGGTGGTATTGATCAGTTCTTCCGGAACCTCCAGCCGGAAATCAAGAAAAAACAAACTGATCAGCAGCAGGAACACCAGAGCAATTCCCACCCTGACATTCTTCAGTACAGTATATTTCATCAGGGTATTCTTAAACAGTGATGCGGTTAATATTCAGTTCCTCCAGGTTCATGTTCCCCAATCCCATTTCATGAGCATGCCTGATATACAGAATATCGGATGGCTCACTCCCGAAAAACCGGGCGGCAGCGGCATCGGCTGCCACGATATTGGCAGAAAGAACCATGGCCTTCATGTTTACCACATCCTGCAGTGAAACACCCCTCGGGCCGTTTCTTTTCAGAACATTATAGGCATCCACCACGTTCAGGTGGGGCTTGCGGTAAGTGGCAAAATCGGCAATGCACTGGTGCAGGTTGTTCCTGTGCCAGTAACCCCGGTCCCATACATTACCCATGAGATTTTTCATGCAGCACGACATATGGGTAGACGAATGATGTTTCAGAGCAGGCACGTTGATGAACACATCGGCCTTCAGGATCGTTTCATGTTCCTTGGTGCTTTTCAGACTCTTCCCGCCGGGAATAGTAACGGTCTGAAAATATGACTCCGAATGTGCAGGTACCACTTTCGCGCCGGCATCCCTGGCTGCCTTTTCAATACCACTGCTTCTGTAACATTTGCCCCAGTCGTCACAGGTATGATCCAGCACATACACCTCTCCTGCTCCGGCTTCCAGGCATCGTTTCACAATATGACCCACCAGATTCGGATTGGTGTTGGCCGCCTTCTCGGGAATCACATCCCATCCTATATTGGGTTTGATCACCACGGTCTGGCCTCTCTTCACAAAAGCCCTCATTCCTCCCATAGACTGAATGCCACGATCGAACATGATCCCGGGCTCTCCGCCACGAACAGCCACCACATCCCATTCGGATTCCTGAGGCAACGGACCGGCTATAAGCCTGCCCAGACTTCCAAAACCCGCCAGCGCTCCGGCCGTTACACCGGCTCCAATCGACTTTCTGACAAATTCTCTCCTTTTCATCTTATACGGTTAGATGGTTTTCACACTTCTTTTATTTCCGAAATTTAATGAATTTCAACGGATCAGATAAATAGTTGCGGGAAATTTGAAACAAATCTAAATAAATATTATATGTTTATATGTATATATATGAAATGTTTATCCGGAACGGAATAAAAAAATTGGTTTATCTTTGACACACATGGATCAAAATGAAGAAGCAAAGGCCCATATGAAGATTTTATACTACGATTGTTTTTCAGGCATCAGCGGGGATATGAACCTGGGAGCCATGGTTGATCTGGGGATTTCTCCCGGGCAAATCAGTGACCAGTTGAACCTGCTGAATATCCGGGACGAGTATACACTGACATTTGAAAACAGCAAAAAAATGGGCATCTCGGGCACAAAAGCAGAGATTAAGCTGCAACACCGGGATCAAACCCATCCCCACCCCCACCGGCACCTTTCCGATATTGAACATATTATTAAAAAGAGTAAAATAGCTGAGCCGGTTAAGCAACTCAGCCTGCAGATTTTTCAACGCATTGCCCGGGCCGAAGCCCGTGTTCACGGAACAACAGTTGAACAGGTACATTTCCATGAGGTGGGCGCCACCGATGCCCTGGTAGACATTGTGGGAGCGGCCATCTGTTTTCATCTGCTGGATGTGGACGAGGTATGGTCACGTCCCCCCGAACTGGGGGGCGGGTTTGTGCATTGTGCCCACGGCCGCATGCCGGTTCCGGCACCGGCAACCGCCGAGCTGGTAAGGGACATACCCACCACCTCAGGAGCGGTTCAGGCAGAAACCACCACACCTACCGGAGCGGCTATCCTCACCACGCTGGCACATCGTTTCCCCCCGCATCCTTCGTTTACCATTAAAAAAACAGGGTACGGGCTGGGGCACCATGATCTGGAGATCCCGAATGTTCTCAGGGTATACCTGGCCGAAACGGAAGAAAAAACCGCGCAGCCAGTCATGGTGGAATGCAACATCGACGATATGAACCCTGAACAGTACGAGCTGGTTATGGACAAACTTTTCCGGGCCGGCGCCGATGATGTGTCCCTCACCCACCTGATCATGAAGAAAGGGCGCCCGGCAGTGAAAATATCGGTACTCTGCCACCGGGAAAACCTGTATTCCATGAAAGACATTCTGTTTACGGAAACCACCACCCTGGGAATCAGGCACTACCCCGTGGAAAAGGAGATGCTGGAAAGAACCATACGGGAATGTGACACACCGGCGGGAAAGGTTCGGGTTAAGGAAGCCCGGTACCGGGATATGCTCATCCGGCGTAAGCCCGAATGGGAAGACTGCAAAAGAATTGCCGCAGAAAAAGATATACCTGTACAGCAGGTTTACCTGGAAATAGAACGCTGGCTGAACAGAGAATGATGCCGTGCTGTCAGTCAGGGTTTCCTGAATAACGCAAGGGGAAAACCATCCGAAGAGATCCATGAAAAAAAAGCAGGAAAGAAGCACGTTGGAAGAAACATACCAGGCACTTCTGGAACACATCCGCAATGCCGGTTCTGCCGCCGTTGCTTTTTCAGGGGGGACCGACAGTTCGCTGCTTTTAGCGGCAGCAGCGGAGGCCCTGGAAGGGAACACCCTGGCCATAACCATACGCACTCCCTATATGGTGCAGAAGGAAATTGAAGAATCCCTTCGCCTGACGGAAAACCGGGGCATACCCCATGTGGTGATCGATCTTGAAATCCCGTCTGAGATCCTGAACAATCCCCCTGACCGATGTTACCTGTGCAAAAGCCGTTTGTTTAAAACCATGCTGAATACAGCCAAAACACACGGGTACGATACCATTCTGGAGGGAACCAACCGCGACGATCTGTCGGACCACCGGCCAGGCCTGAAAGCGCTGCAGGAACTGAGCATCAGAAGCCCTTTGCTGGAAACAGGTCTGGACAAGGAAACGGTCAGGAAGCTGGCAAGAAAGAAAAACATCCCCGTATGGAACAAGCCGGCTTCCGCCTGTTTGCTCACCAGGCTTCCACATGGAACAAACGTTACTCCCGCCCTCCTCAGAAGAATTGAAAATGCCGAACGAAGGTTGCTGGAACTGGGTTTCAGCGGTGCACGCGTGAGAATGCACGGAACGCTGGCCAGGATTGAACTCAGGAAAGCAGATATGAACCGGATCCTGGTAGCGGGTGAACGCGAAAATGTAATTAGGAAATTAAAACAAGCCGGTTTCGAATTTGTAACGCTTGATTTGGAAGGATACCGTATGGGAAGTTTCAACCGGAAAAACAAAGGCACATCGTAATGAACAGAGAAATGCTGGAAGAATTGCTCAACCGGTTCAGGATAGGAACCCTCAGCCGGGAAGAATTGATGGAAACCCTCAGGCGGCTTCCCTATGCCGACCTGGGATATGCGAAAGTAGACCACCACCGGGAGTTGAGGGTAGGATTTCCCGAGGTGATTTTCTGCACCGGAAAAACCATTGATCAGGTGAAGGGGATATTCACCGAAATGCAGTTGCGGGGGAGCAACATACTGGCCACACGGGCCACATACGATATGTTCGGGATTATTAAGGAAAACATCCCTGAGGCGGAATACTTCGAGCAGGCACGCATCATCAGGCTGGTACAAAAAGAAATGCCTTCCCCTGAAACCTCCATTGCCGTGATCAGCGCCGGCACTTCCGACATGCCCGTAGCCGAGGAAGCGGCCATAACCGCCGAAACCTTCGGAAACCGGGTTGAAAGAATCTATGACGTGGGAGTGGCCGGTATCCACCGGTTGTTCGACAGGATGGATCTGATCGGCAAAGCCAGGGTGATTGTGGTGGTGGCCGGGATGGAAGGAGCCCTGGCCAGTGTGGTTGGCGGGCTGGTTGACAAACCGGTCATTGCCGTACCCACCAGCATCGGCTACGGGGCCAGTTTCGGGGGATTGTCCGCTCTGCTGGGCATGCTGACCAGCTGTGCGTCTGGCGTTACCGTGGTGAATATCGACAACGGATTCGGTGCGGGCTATACGGCCAGCCTGATCAACCGTTTATAGAATGGCAGGAGAGCAGGACATACTTCTTTCCACGGCATACCTGGGACCGGTGCAGTATTTCTGCAAAATGGTCCCTCCCGCCAGCGTATGGATCGAAAAACACGAGAACTATACAAAACAAACCTACCGCAACCGCTGCATTATTGCCGGGCCAAACGGCCCCCTGACACTGACGGTACCGGTCAGAAGGGGAAGTTTCCACAAAACTCCCGTCAGAGATCTGGAAATTGAATACGGAAAGCCCTGGCAGTCGCTGCACTGGCGCTCCATTACGGCAGCTTACAGTAACGCTCCGTTCTTTGAATATTACCGGGACATTCTGGAGCCGTTTTACCGTCGTAAGATCCGGTTTCTGATTGACCTGAACATAGAAATGACACGAAAGCTCATGGAAGAAATGGGGTTCACGTGCCCTCTCCGTTTCACCCGGCAATACCAGTTTCCCGGCAAGACCGGCGATATGAAAGATTACCGGGACAGGATCCGGCCCAAGCATCCTCCGGCAGATCCGGAGTTCAACCCTCCTGCCTACATCCAGGTATTCAATGACCGGTACAAATTCCTTCCCAACCTGAGCATAGTGGATGTCATTTTCAATCTGGGACCGGAATCACGCCATTACCTGGAAAGCTGTGTGGCCCGGAATCCGTTTAGAAACGGAAACCCACGGTAGCCACCAGCCGGGTATTCCGGTTCTCAAGAAAGGATCCGTTGGTTTCTCCCTCATACAGGTAATGTCTTTCCCCGTAATTTGACCGGATGAATCCCAGGTCGATAAAATAATTCTTTTCCTGAATTCCCAGTCCGGCAGAAACACTGGTAGTATGGGCATCGTCATTTTCCAGGCCTTCCATAAACGGGCTCTGGTACCAGGCGAATCCTCCCCGAAGGGCGAACAGTCCGATTTTGAACTCTCCCCCCAGCCGCAGATTGGATACCGGCCGGTAGGTATCGGCTATCAGATCGTTATGATAATCGAACTGTGCTTCGGAATCACCCACCCGGAAACGCATGGCCGAATAATCCACGTACTCGTAATCCGCACTCAGCATACCCACTTTACCGAACTGCAATCCCACGCTCAGCATGGCCTTAAACGGGGTGATCAGCCGGTAATTGAAATAATCGGAAGGCAGCTGATATCCTTCTTCATCGGTAGGAACAATGAGTCCGCTCACAAAGCTCGATTCCATGGTATTGTAAATCTCATCGTCCACATTGAAAAAGGTAGGCGTATGAAAAGCAGCTCCGATGCGGATCAGGTCAATGGGCCGGTAAATAAATCCCATTTTGAAATTGTACCCCGTGGCCGAAGTGTTCAGTTCCCTCATGAAGGAAAAATAATCGTTGTATTCTCCATCCACCCAGTCCTCCACATGGGTAACAGATGCACGGTATGAGAATGATTGTATGCCAACGGAAGCCCCAAGGTACAGCCGGTGCATCAGGTTTGCCCCTAGAGAGACTACCAGTTCCCCGTTTCTTCCGTAGCTGTCTATTTTTTTCATCATATCCACCCCGTAGGGAACGGGGGAAGAATATTCAAAATCGGTACCGGGGATGGTATCGATCACATAGGCATCGAAAGCCAGCCGTTCCCAGAAAGGATCGAGATCGTCGGGGTGTGTACCATTAATGTTTCCCCCCTCATGATAATCATTGAAGAAGAAATAATCAACCAGCGATCCGGTGGGGTTAAACGCTTCTATCCGGGTATACTGATCGAAATCATTCAGCTTATTGTATCCCAGACCCACATTCACATTTTTCACCATTCCCCCGCTTCCGGGCTGGAAAGCCAGAATGGTTCCCAGGCTGCTGAAACCCACGTTGTAGGTGTAATCGCTGGTGGTATTGTTCAGAAATTCCGCTTCCGTTAAGTTGCGGGACAATCCCGGAGAAAAGGAAATCAGGGAACGCTGGATAACCCCGATACCGCCCGGGTTATAGCTCAGTGTGGTGAATTCACCCCCTAGGGCGCCGAAAGCGCCCCCCATGCCAATAAACCGGGCCGTTCCCCATAAGCTGGTGCCGGCCATGCGGTAGGCATCGTCAATGCTCTGCCCCATAAGTGCAACCGGAAAGAGTAACAGAGCCATATGCAGGATTATTCTTTTCATAACGTTTTCATTTAATTGGAACATGTACTTATTGCCTGACGGAATATTTCCGTTCCATGGCAGACAATTGAAAAAGTCCCTGCAGGTATGCCCTGCAAGGACTTATCATAGATTTATCTTCTGGATCCACCCGAACGGCTTCCTGAGCTGCTGCTGCGGCTGGAGCTGGAGCTCGAACTCGACCTGGACACCGATGAGCGGCTACCGGAACTTACCGAAGAGCTTCGGATAGAAGAAGAACTGCTTCTGCTCACCGAGCTTCGGGTCGGTGTGTATGAGCTTGACCGCGTGGTAGTTGGCCGGGTATAGGTGGACCGGCTGGTTGAGGTAGCCGGCCGTGTAGTCACCGTTCTTCCGGCATTGGCCGGCCGGGAATAAACTGAACGGCTTTGCGACTGTACCGGGGCTGTATAGGTCCGTGTGCTCCGGTTATACTGGGGTCGTGCAGTTGTTCTCGGGGCCGTATAGGTAGGTGAATACCTTGTGGCCGAGCTTTTCTGTTCGGCATTCCGCGGACTGATCCGGGTACCGGTAATTCTTTCGGTGCTGCGGGATCGTTCCGCTGTTCTGGCGGCCGTATTTCTGGGGGAAATATTCGATTCTTCTACCGAAGCCTCTTTGGTGGACCTCAGGTCCCCTCTGCTCCGGGTATCGGCAACTGCTTCCCTTCTGCCGGAAGTGCGGGCACTTGCGTCGGTAATCTCACTGCTGGTCCTTCTGACAGGAAGGGTTCCGGCCAGTTCACCGCCGGCAGAGGCAGTTCCCATCCTCCGGCTGGTCACCATCGAACGCCGGTTACCTGATACGGGATCTTCCCGTACCGCATGGTAACTTCCGTATCCATATCTGTAGTACGGATATCCGTATAAGTAATATGGGTTGTACCCTACGTAATACGGAGAGTAAAAAGGAGAATAATAATCCCATCCGTAATAGGAAGGATAATACCAGGGATCATAATATCTCCATGAATAGTAGGGCAAGTAATGGTAACCGAAGGATATGGAGGTACCCCAGTAAAACGGATCGTAAAACAGATCGTAATAGAACGGGCTGTAGTAGCTGAATCCTACATACGGTCTGTAAAAACGATTGATGCGGGAAGTATAGGGCATATATTCATTGTAGTAATAATTATTCACCACCACATCCTCGTCTTCCGAACCCGATTCATAATCGCTGTAATACAGGGTATCATCGTCCAGTACCACTTCCCGGACACCCGAACCCCGGGTTCCGTAATTCTCAACCGGCTGATAATACTGGTTGTCGCCCACAGCCATACGGTCAGGGACCGCACGTTCCGTAACCACCACCACCTCATCAGCAGGTGTGTAGTAAATATCGTCGTACCCGGATGATACCAGGTACCTGTTTGAGCAGGAAGACATCAGAATACCGATGGCTGCCAGGGCTGTAATGATCAGGGTTCTTGTTTTCATGACTGTACCTCCTAAGGTTTTTCTGTTCTGAATCCACCTAAATATATGCAAATATCATACCATAACACACTCAGAATTCAACAATATTCACAAGAAAAATAATCAATATTCCATGGAATTGCAAGCCGTTAAAAAAATCTCAAATGAGCCGCATAAAATTTACCAGGCACCCATTTACGCGGAAATCATCATGCCAGCAGCCACAAGAATTTTTCCGCTGCCGTTATTGTTTGTTACCCTGACCGCTGGAGTCATTTCATGCAAAGGCCAACAGAACAACCGGGAAGGACGGCACGTTTTTCCCTTCCCTTAATAAAATAAGAGGCCGGCTTTAAAAACCGGCCTCTTTCCCGGGAGGTCATAACCTGCCGTTTACCTTCTTCTGCTGCCGGACCCTTCACCCGATCTTTCCCTGGTGGCAGAGCTCCTGGTTTCTTTCCGGGAGGTCCGGGTAGCAGCCTTTTGTGTGCTGCGGGTTTCCGTCTTTCTCACCGCGCTGCGGGAAGTCTGGCGCCGGGTATTGCTTTGAACAGCAGTTCTTCCTGACCTGGCAGAAGATGACTTGATGGTACGGTTCACAGCCGGAGGTGTGCTTCTTCGTACTTTTTCTGAACGGGTGGTTACCCGGGTGGTGCTACGTGATTCTGTCCGGGCAGGTATCACAGCGCTCCTGCCGCTTTGACTTTGGGTTTCCATCCTCTGCCGCGTTACCGGAACAGCAGTTGATCTTTCCCTCCGGGCTGCAGGAGGTGTCAGCACAGAACGGTGGGTATCGGTGGTCGACCGGTTGGTGATCCGGTTACGGTTTCCTTCGCCGGCAGAGGTTCCGGCACGAACCGTTTCCCTGTTCCGGTACCGGTTCATATTCCCGTTCTGAGCCCTGTTGGCTTCCCCGCTCCCGCGCCGGGTTGTGGTGGTTCGTGCATATTGCGGGTCGCGGGTATGATAGGTTTCACGCGAACGGTAAACCGGATTTTTCCGTATGTAGGAATTGTGCGAATAATAAACGGGGCGGGTGTTGTACCAGGTATGGTAAACAGCCGGGCGGGCGGGAATATAACGGTAATGAATACGGGTACGGTAAACCACCCTGGAAGCAAATAACCCTCCGTATCCTACATAGTATACTTCCCTGAAAGGAGTATAATAGCGCGGATAACCTATATGAAACCTGATATGCACTCCCCCGTACCAGGGATCATAGTAATCGTTCCAGTAAAACAGCGGGGTATGGTACACCACCTGAACATAGTTGGGTGAATAATACCAGTAAGGCAGGCCCCAGTAAATACTGGTTCCGGCATAAAAGCCCGACCCGTACCAGTACATATCGGTGAAGAAAGGATCATAATACCCCACCCTCACGGAAACCAGGGGCCGGTGGAACCGCCTTATCCTGGAGGCGTAATGGAATCCGTCATGACCGGTATAATACTCGCTGATCATAACCTGCGGAGCATAATTGAACGGAGAGCTCCCGGTAGCATCAAAGGGTCTGTCCCTGTCGGCAATGGCAGGGGCGGCCTTCAGACTGGCTGCGAAAAGAAAAGCGACCAGAAAAGATATGTTGCGTTTTGTTTTCATGACGACCTCCCTGTTTTTTTAATTATCAAATTAAATTTGTTTTTTTGTGTCGTTTTACACTTCGTTAAGATAAAAACAAATTCCATACCAAAACATTTTATGGCCAAGGAAATAACAAGCAGGAGCGAAAACTATGCCCAGTGGTACAATGATCTGGTGATCAAGGCCGACCTGGCAGAAAACTCATCGGTTCGCGGATGTATGGTGATCAAGCCCCACGGTTATGCCATCTGGGAAAAAATGCAATCGGAGCTGGATAAAATGTTCAAGGCTTCCGGCCATTCCAATGCCTATTTTCCGCTGTTTATCCCCAAATCGTTTTTCAGCAGGGAAGCTGCTCATGTGGAGGGTTTTGCGAAGGAATGTGCTGTAGTAACCCATTACCGCCTGAAAAACGATCCCTCGGGCAAGGGGATCATTGTGGACGAAGATGCCAAACTGGAGGAAGAGCTGATTATCCGCCCCACCTCTGAAACCATCATATGGAACACCTATAAGAACTGGATCCAGTCATACCGTGACCTGCCCCTGCTGATCAACCAGTGGGCCAATGTGGTGAGATGGGAAATGCGTACCAGGCTTTTCCTCCGCACGGCCGAATTCCTTTGGCAGGAGGGGCATACAGCCCATGCCACCAGGGAAGAGGCGGTGGAAGAAGCGCTGAAAATACTGGAAATCTATTCCACCTTTGCAGAACAATTCATGGCCATACCGGTGGTAAGGGGGGTAAAATCGGAAAGCGAACGCTTTGCCGGAGCCCTGGAAACCTATGCCATTGAAGCCCTTATGCAGGACGGCAAAGCCCTTCAGGCAGGTACCTCCCATTTTCTGGGACAGAATTTCGCCAGAGCATTCGATGTTACTTTTACAAACCGGGAAGGCAAACTCGACTGGGTATGGGCTACCTCATGGGGGGTCTCTACCCGGCTGATCGGAGCCCTGATTATGGCACATTCCGATGACGACGGGCTGATTCTACCACCCCGCCTGGCTCCCCTGCAGGTAGTGATCATTCCTATTTACCAGAAAAGGGAACAGATGGAAGCCATTGCCCCCATCGCACAAAAGATAAAAGCCGACCTGGAGAAAACCGGAATCAGCGTAAAATTCGACGATCGCGACACCCAGAAACCAGGATGGAAATTTGCCGAATATGAAATGAAAGGAGTACCGGTACGCCTGGCCATCGGTCCGCGTGATGTGGAAAACCGAACCGTGGAAATAGCCAGAAGAGATACCCGGACAAAGAAAACCATTCCGCTGGAAGGAGTGCCGGATGAAACCCGTAAACTGCTTGACCAGATTCAGGAGCAGATATACCAGAAAGCCCTGAAATTCAGAAATGACAATACATTCCGTGTGGACACCTACGAAGAGTTCAAAGAACTGCTCGACACACGGGGAGGGTTCATGCTGGCCCACTGGGACGGAACGGCTGAAACGGAAATGAAGATCAAGGAAGAAACCAAAGCAACCATCCGGGTCATTCCTGTCGATTCGCCCGGGGAAAAAGGAACCTGTATCTACAGCGGAAAACCCAGCAAGCGCCGGGTATTGTTTGCAAGAGCCTACTAACCAACCCTGCCATATCATGTCAAACAACGACCTGCAGTCGAAAATTCTGAAATACCTTTCAGAAAAGGCTCATTTCAAACAAAAGGTATATGACAATACCCTGGAAGTTTTCAGCACCATGAAAGATGTGCTCAGGGAAATTGCAGCCGACTACAACGACAAACTCGAAGGACTCGACCGGCGTGTGATGCTTGAATTCAGAGACGGAGGTAAATTCGAATCCCAGCTGAAGGTAGCCGGCGATATGCTCATGTTCAGCATGCACTCGAACATATTCGAGTTCGACCGTGAACACAAAGTGTGGTCGCTTTCCTATATCAAGGAAGACCCCACACTCAGCTACTGCGGAATTATCAATATTTACAATTTCCTGAGCGATTCGTTCAAATACAAACGGTACGACGATCTGGGATACCTCATCGCCCGGATTTTTGTGAACCGCGAGAAACACTTTTTTGTGGAAGGAAAACGTCAAATGGGCTTCGGGGTAAATCATTTCGGCAACTCGGTACTCGACAGAAAAACCCTGAGAAACATCATCGAAACCTCCATGGCTTACTCAATGGAATTTGACCTGCTGGTACCTCCGTACGATTCCGTAAAGATCGCTTCCGTAGCGATGATGAATAAAAAGATCGAAACCTCGATACAGGCTACAGGGAAACGGCTGGGATTCAAATTCAATACCGACGACATAGCCGAATAAACTACATGGTTACCTTTCATGTCC
>DSCJ01000059.1 GCA_011049175.1 Bacteroidota bacterium
AGAATCACTCGGGCCGGTAACCGTCACCCAGCCCACCCCCATTTCCGTAACTACCGACCTTACAGTGGATATCACCTGTTTCGGCGGGAACGACGGGGAAATCCAGGTCTCGGTTTCCGGGGGGACACCGCCTTACTCCTATGCCTGGACAGGACCCGGAGGGTTTGCCGCTTCCACACAGGATATTTCCTCTCTGGAAGCCGGCGATTATTCCCTTACCGTGACCGACGATAACGGTTGCACACAGGCTCACGGACCCATCACCCTCAGCCAGCCGCCCGAGCTGCTCATTACCGATATCACAGCAACAGACGTAACAGGCTGTTACGGCGACGCCAACGGAAGCATAACCATTACGGCCGGGGGAGGAACACCTCCTCTGGAATATTCCATCGACGGAGGGATCAACTTTCAGGGGAGCAATTCGTTCACGGGGCTTGCTGCCGGAACCTACCAGGTAGTGGTACGCGACCTGAACGGATGCACTGCCAACGGGGGAGAACATGAAATTGCCCAACCGGCTGAAATACAGATTCTTTCACAGGAATATACCGATGTAACCGGCTGCCACGGATCGGATAACGGCAGCATTACCATTACAGCCGATGGAGGAACTTCTCCTCTAACTTACTCCATTGACGGGGGTATCACCTTTTCATCTTCCGGGGAGTTCACCGGGATAGCTGCCGGCAGTTATCAGGTAGTGGTAAGCGATAACAACGGATGTACGAAGAACGGCGACCTGATCACCATCACACAACCTTCCCCCATGAACATTCTTTCCGAAACCTTTACCCATGTCAGCTGTCACGGTGGCAATGACGGGGAGATCCGGATCGAGGCCGAAGGCGGGGTTCCTCCCTATACCTGGTCTGTCAACGGAGGGATCTCTTTCCACAGCAACAACGGAATATTTACCGGGCTTATCGCAAACAGTTATTCCGTTATTGTGCGGGATGCAGCCGGTTGCCAGATTAACGGCTCGACCATCGTGATCACCGAGCCCGGGCCCATCGTGTTCACCGTGGATACTGTCAAAGCCACCTGTAACCATAACACTTTCGACGGTCAGCTGGAATTTTCAGCTTCCGGCGGTACTCCACCTTTCAGCTATTCCATTGACGCAGGGCAAAATTTCCAGTCGGGTACGGTTTTCACCTCCCTGGAAGGAGGTACTTACACCTGTGTTGTACGCGACCAGAACGGGTGTGAGGCCAGTCAGGTGGTTGAACTCGAAGGAAAATTTGTGGTGACAGCCGACGCGGGAGAAGATATGGGAATTTGTCCCGGTGATGAGGTAGTGCTGAACGCCTCCGGAGGCGATATATATCAATGGAGTCCGGCAGAAGGCCTGAGCAGTACCACATCCTCCTCACCGGTGGCATCTCCTGAAAACACCACCACCTATCACGTGGTGGTATCCAGAGACCTGTGTTATGACAGTGACGAGGTGACAGTAACCGTTTACGAAGTCCCCGAAATCGATGCCGGCCCTGACACCGCGGTCTTTATCGGGCAGTCGTACCAGCTTGCTGCCACAGGAGGGCCTTTTGCAGCTTATGCCTGGTTCCCCTCCACATGGCTTGATAATCCGGTAATAGCCAATCCGGTAACCACTCCCGGGGAAACCACCAGGTATTATGTCACCGGCACTACCGAAGAAGGGTGTACGGCCACAGACAGTGTATTGATCAGAGTAGCTACCCGCCTGATTATTCCATCGGGTTTCACTCCCAACAACGATGAAAAAAACAATACCTGGAAAATCCTGAATGCCGACCTTTATCCCGATATGGTGGTGGAGGTATTCAATCGCTGGGGGGAAAGGGTTTTTTATTCGGAAGGGTATTCTTCCGAAAGAGAATGGGACGGAACCTTTAAAGGAAAAGATTTGCCGATCGGAACCTATTATTATGTCATCCGGCTGAATGATGGTCGTGAAAGCAGGGCCATTACCGGACCGGTAACCATTATCCGGTAGATGAAAAAAACGGTATACATAGGGCTGTTCATTTTTTCCGGCTGGTTTGGCAATCAGTTGGCTGCTCAGCAATTGCCCCAGTATACCCAGTTCATGTTCAATGATTTCGTACTGAATCCGGCGGTGGCCGGAACAGCCGATTATTACCAGATCAGGTCGAACAGCCGCTTTCAGTGGGTGGGTATACTCGACGCTCCGCAAACCATCAGTCTCAGTATTTACGGACCCCACAAAGAGAAACCCATGGGTTTCGGGGGATACCTGTACAGCGACGTGACCGGTCCTACCAGCCGTACCGGCCTGTACGGCACCTATGCCTACAACATAGAAGCCTGGCCGGATATCCGCCTGTCGATGGGCCTGTCGCTGGGGTTGCTGCAAAACAAAGTGGACGGCACAGAAATTCAACTGATAGAAGAAAACGATCCGGTTTTTCAGGGCGGGGTCTATTCGGCCTGGGTACCCGATGCTTCCCTGGGATTCTATCTGTACCATGATAACTGGTTTGCCGGTTTTTCCGCCTTTCAGCTTTTCAGCAATAACATAAAGGTATACGATATGAAGAACGGCCTGAACCGTTTGAAACATCATTACTACCTGATGGGCGGATATGCCACCGATATCCATCCCGATTTTAGGCTGGAGGTATCAGCCATGCTCAAGGGAACCACACCCGTACCCCTGCAGCTGGAATTCAATGCACGCACCACTTACCGGGAGACATTCTGGATGGGCCTGTCGTACCGCACGAAGGATGCCGCTTCCATCCTTCTCGGGTACATTCATGAAAACCGGTTCATGTTCGGATATTCTTATGATATCAGTACCTCCACCATCCGGTCGTTCAATTCGGGAACGCATGAAATCATGATCGGGGTTCGCCTGAATCCCATCCGGTGAGATCCTTTTCATGAAAAATCGTATTTTTGAAGTATGAAGCAGCGGGGAATTATTTTGTTAATGCTGATAGCGCTGGTATTTGCCTGCCGGCCCGACAGAATAAGGAAAGCGGATACCATTCCTGAGAAAAAACTGATCCCCCTGCTGGTGGATATCTATTTGTTACAGGGCAGTTTTCACAGTCCGGTGGTTTTCAGAAATTACGGAGGGATCGATTCCACAGCATTATTCGGAAATTTATTTGAAAAGCACAGGGTTACCCGGGAAGAACTGGATCGTACCCTGGATTATTATTCTGCCCGACCCGACAAGCTTGAAAAGATATACCAGAAACTACTGGTTCAGCTCACCCAGCTTGAAACCAAACTTCAGGAACCGGATACCGAATCCGGAGAACCTGTCAATTTATGGAACCAACAAAGAAAATGGAGTTTAACCGGCGATGAGGCCGTTTCCACCCTTCCCTTCGTCATTCCGCTCAAAGGTCCCGGAACATACACCATACAGGTACGTTTGCGTTTGCACGATGACGATCAGTCGGTCAACCCACGGCTTACGGCGTATTTCTGGTACAAAGATGATACACCACTTGGAAAAAGATCCGATTTCCCTGTGAGGCAATATCAGAAAAGCAGCCGGATGATCACCTATTCCGTTTCAAAGAATCTCGGTGACGAACCGTATACTCACCTCAGGGGAAATATTCTGGATTACGATCCTCCGGAAGAGGGAGTGAACTGGAACAGACATGTGGATATTGAAGACATTTCCGTGACTTATACTCCCAAAAGTATAAGGAAATTGCAACCCAACTGAATCCTGCGGGTTCATGCCGGGGCAGGAACAGGCAACGCCTTATTTTTATGTACACAATATACCTGCCGGCCTGGTTTCACCGGGCGGCTGGAACAACAGGCCCGTTCTATTACCGGTTCAACCCCTTCTGTACCAGAAAGTATACCGCTTCCTTGTCGTATGAAAGAATATGTTCACGGAACCATTCTATGAGGAATTCCCTCATTTCAAGACATATGGTTTCCGAGCCCTTTTCGAACTCTTCCCGGAAACGGATGATCTGATCGATGAAATACTGGTGTGATTCTTTATGCCGGGAAAAGTTGGGGTATTGATAGTTTTTGAAATAAATTTCTTCCTGCAACAGGTAGTGCTCCACATAATGAACCAGGGCATAGAAAATGTCGGATGGATCCTCTTTGCAAGCTTTATTATTCAAAACACGGTCAAGTCGCTGGATAATTTCCACGAACTTCCGGTGATTCTCATCAATGATTTCCACATCCACTTTGTACTGGTCTTTCCATTCTACCGGTTCCCTGTGTTTTTCATCAGCCATAAGGAAACATTTATTTATTACAAATGTAGTTCATCAGCAGGCGAATAAAATGACAATTGTCATGGGAACAGGATCATACGGTATGCGCCGGTTTTGGGTTTCCTCCGCCGGGCTTCACGCGGCCGGCAGGGGATGTTTTTTTTGTTTACTTTACATAAAAGTTTGTATAACCGGTGAAAACCGAACCCCTCATCCTGGTAGCACCCCTGAACTGGGGACTGGGGCATGCCACCCGCACAGCCGCCCTCATCATGAAACTGCAGCAAATGCGGGTGCGGATAGTCATGGCCGCTGACGGTGAAGCCCGGCATTACCTGCACCTGGTATTTCCGGAATTGCATTTTATGAGACTTCCCTTTTACCGGGTAAGGTATTTCAGGTACATTCCCCTGTGGATGGGGATGTTGATCCAGCTACCAATGATCTGCGGGAGCATCGTGCGGGAGCATCTTATTCTGCGCAGGGCGGTTAAGAAGCTGGGCGTGGATATCGTGATATCCGACAATCGTTTCGGGTGCTGGAACAGGAATTGTTACAGCATATACCTTACCCATCAGGTGTCAGTATGCCTTCCCCGGTGGATGAGAATACTGGAATACCCGCTTACCCGTTTACACTGGTACATCATCTCGAGGTACGATCAGTGCTGGATCCCGGATTTTGAAAGCGAACCGAATCTGTCGGGGAAGCTTTCTCACCGCTTTCCACTTCCTTCCCACGCTTCATTTATCGGACCCCTCAGCGCACTGGCCGGCTCACGGAAACCCTCTGGGGTATCGGAAGATCTTGTCCTGGTTGTTTTATCCGGTCCGGAACCGCAACGCAGTGTGTTCGAAAGGCAGGTGTTCCGGGAGATTGCTTCCTTCTCACAGAAGAAAAAAATCGTTGTGGTAAGGGGCTCGGCACGTCCCATGAAAAAAACCGTTCCCGGAAGCGGGAATAACATTCAGGTTTTCGATCTGTTACCTGCCCGGGACCTGAAAAAAATCATGAAAATGGCCGGGCTGGTCATATGCAGGGCAGGATACTCATCTGTCATGGACCTGGTTATCCTGAAAAAACAGGGAGTGCTGGTCCCAACCCCGGGACAGACAGAACAGGAATACCTGGCCCGCCACCTGAAAGAAACGGGAGCTTTTTTCTGTTTGCCGCAAAAACACTTCAGCCTGGAAAGGGCTCTGCAAAAGGCTTTTTTCTTTTCCCCGGAGATTTTCCGGGAAAAGGCGGGAGATAAATGGGAAGAAAAACTGCGACAGATCGTTTCACAAAAGCAGCGCGGCCAGCATAAATCCCAAACCTGACAGATATCCGGCATATATCTGTGAAGGCCGGTGTTTGTTCAGGTAAAGACGTGCCGTTCCCACCACCCCTGCCAGCACGATCAGGAGGACCAGTATTCCCGTCAGCGCTGCAGACAGTTTGATCATCATGGCAATCATCAGGCCGGTGAGCCCTCCCATACCAAGCATGTGGAGCGATATTTTCCAGAACCAGGAAACCACAGCGGTAAGCACTAACATAACAGCTGCCGACTGAATGAATATTTTGATCAGTCCCGAAACCTGAAGTCGCGCCAGCAAATAGCAGGCAATACCATACAGCGCCGCGGCAATCACCAGGGGAATGGTCCGGTCTTTTGGTCTTTCGGCTGTTATTCCGTGAATAAACTTCCGGTAGTACAGAACAGGGAATAAACTCAGGGGAATCACCACAGTATTCAGCAGGACGATCAGAAAGATCACCTTTTTAACTTCATAGGGCAGATATGACAGGTAGGTGCCCGAATGAAAAATCAGCAACAGTCCGTAAAGGGGGGCGAAAAGGGGATGGGAAAAAACGGATATTGCCTGTGCTATGGTTCTGGGCATGGTTTTTCTGTTATCATTTCGGGTAAAGATCCGCCGGCGATCATATTTCCTTTCTCAGGCGGGCCACCGGAATGTGCATCTGCTCCCGGTATTTGGCCACCGTTCGCCGGGCAATGAGGTACCCCCTTTTCCGGAGGATCTCTGCCAGGCGTTCATCGGTAAGCGGTTTCTTTTTATCTTCTTTCTCAATAAAATCCTTCAGGATGCTTTTGATCTCCCGGGTGGATACTTCCTCGCCCGAATCGGTCTGTAACCCTTCCGAAAAGAAATATTTCAACGGGAACATCCCGAAATGGGTCTGGATATACTTGCTGTTGGCCACCCGTGAAATGGTGGAAATATCCAGATGGGTTTTTTGTGCAATATCTTTCAGGATCATCGGGCGCAGCTTTGTTTCATCCCCCTCCAGAAAATATTCCCGCTGGTAATCGATGATTGCCTGCATGGTCAGCATCAGGGTATGTTGCCGCTGTTTGATGGCATCAATGAACCACCGGGCCGAATCAAGTTTCTGCTTCACGAAGGTAATGGCATCTTTCTGCTCCCGGGTGGCGCGGTCTTTGCTCTTCTGGTAATGCTCCAGCATTTCCGTATACGACCGGTTCAACCTGAGTTCGGGCACATTCCTGGCATTCAGGCTGAGTTGCAGTTCGCCGTCCTTGTTCTCCAGGATGAAATCGGGAATGATATGCTGAACCGAACGGTTCATGGGATCGCTGAATGAGCTCCCGGGCTTGGGATTCAGTTTGAGGATCTCTTCCATAGCGTCCTTAAGCTGTTCCTCATCAATATTCAGGCGATTAAGGATCTTTTCGTAGTGTTTCTTGGTAAACTCCTGGAAATGGTATTTCAGGATCTGTTTGGCCAGGGCCACCCGGGAATCATTCTGATCCTTTTCCATAATCTGAAGCAACAGGCATTCCTGCAGGTCACGCGCTCCCACTCCGGGAGGATCCAGGTCCTGAATAATCCGGAGTATTTCTTCCAGTTCTTCCTCATTGGTCTGTATGTTCTGGCTGAAAGCCAGATCATCGGCAATGGCCGAGACCTTCCTTCTCAGATATCCGTCTTCATCAATATTCCCGAGAATATATTCAGCCAGCATCTGTTCCTTTCCGGAAAGGACCCGCATACCCAGCTGGCTTTTCAGATGTTCGTGAAAAGAATATCCGCCCGAAAAAGGGATCTCTGTCGATTTATCATCCTCCCGGGAGGTATTGCTCGTATGAAGACGATATGAGGGAATGTCTTCATCATTGAGATAATCTTCCAGGGTAAATTCTTCCCCGTCCTGATCGGTCTCTTCTTCGCCCATATCCTCTTCCTGCTCCTCGTACTGGTCGCCCTCGTCTCCTTCCTCCAGCACAGGATTCTCTTCCAGCTCTTTTTTTATTCGCTGCTCAAGCTGCATAGCAGGTATCTCCAGCAGTTTGATCATCTGGATCTGCTGCGGGGATAATTTCTGAAGCAGCTTCTGTTGTAGGCTCTGTTTTAACATCTTCCTCGCACTGTCTGATCATTCGGTGGTCAGCCCGGCGGATAAATTTATTAATAAAATTTCAATTTACAACGCCTGTGCCAAACATAACATTACTTCTGACAATCAAATGTTTATGAAGAGATATGGTTGGAATGGCACCTCAGGATTCCTGTCCTGAAACCGGCACACCATGCGATATTCCTAAAATTCCGCATTTCTGGGTGTACGCGGAAAGGGGATCACATCTCTGATATTCGACATGCCGGTAATGAAAAGGATCAGTCGTTCAAAACCGAGGCCGAAACCGCTGTGGGGAGCCGTTCCGAACCTCCGGGTATCGAGGTACCACCAGAGGTCTTTCATGGGAAGTCCCATTTCATGAATCCGCCGGTGCAGGGCTTCGTAATTTTCCTCCCGCTGCGACCCTCCGATGATCTCACCGATACGCGGGAAAAGCACATCCAGCGCCCGCACGGTTTTTCCATCCTTGTTCTGCTTCATGTAAAAGGCCTTGATCTCCATGGGATAATCGGTAAGCATTACAGGTTTCCGGAAATGTTTCTCCACCAGAAACCGTTCGTGCTCTGCCTGCAGGTCGGAACCCCACTGCACCGGGAACTCCCATTTCTGACCCGATTTGACAAGGATATCCATGGCTTCCGTATATCCCATCCGCACAAACTCATTGTCGAGAATGAATTGCAGCCGACTCAGCAATTCTTTGTCGTACATTTGATTGAGGAATTCCAGGTCGTCAGTGCAATGTTCCATGGCATAGCGCACCAGAAACTTCAGGAAATCTTCCGCCAGGTCCATGTTGTCATGAATATCATAAAAAGCCATTTCGGGTTCTATCATCCAGAACTCGGCCAGGTGACGGGGAGTATTCGAATTTTCTGCCCGGAAAGTGGGGCCGAAGGTATATATCTCGGAAAGGGCCAGGGCGCCCAGTTCTCCTTCCAGCTGCCCCGAAACGGTCAGTTTGGTCTCTTTCCCGAAAAAATCCTTAGAATAGTCAACCTTTCCTTCGGGAGTCCGTGGCGGTTGTTCCATATCCAGGGTAGTTACCCGGAACATCTCCCCGGCTCCTTCCGCATCAGAAGCCGTAATGATAGGGGTGTGCATGTAATAAAACCCCCGGTCGTTAAAATATTTATGGATGGCATAGGCCATGGCATGCCGGATACGGAGAACGGCTCCGAAAGTATTCGTACGGGGCCTCAGGTGGGCGATCTCCCGGAGAAATTCAAGAGAATGTCCTTTTTTCTGAAGAGGATAGGTTTCCGGATCGGCCGTTCCGTATACCTCAATATCCGAAGCCCGGATCTCTACCCGCTGACCCCTGCCCACTGATTCCACCAGGGTGCCGGTAACCTTTACCGCTGCTCCTGTGTGGATCTGTTTCAGTGTATCCTCACTGAACTTTTCCAGGTCAACCACCACCTGCATGTGATGAATGGTGGAACCGTCATTCACCGTAAGAAAGGTAACCTTTTTGCTTTCCCGTTTCGACCGCACCCAGCCCATGATACAAACTTCCTTCCCGGTTTCGCCCTGAACCAGCAGGTGACGGATTTTAATACGCAATGAATTCATACCGTATAATTTGTTTTCTGCAAAAATACGATTTTAAGTGTAACCTCCCTTCTGAGTCCCTGAAAACATCCTGTATTTACGATGTTTTTGCATGATGGAAACGGGAAATAAAAAAAATTTCATAAAATTTGCGGAATCGCGTATTTTTATTGAAACAAATCCATCCACACGACATGGAAAAAAGCGGGAAACTGATTATTATTCCCTGGGACTTCAGCCAGGTGGCATCGAATGCCCTCCAGCACGGCATCAAGATTGCCCGGAATGTGGATAATGATATTCAGCTGCTGAATATTGTCAAAGCGGGAACCCCTCCCCATGAGAAAGAACAGGTCAATGAAAAGCTGAAGGAGGTGGCCGCTGAAACCGAAAAGAAATACGGGCTTTTGCCAGGCACTATGGTACTTGAGGGTAATATATTCAGCGACATTGCCGATTATGCATCCGACCGGAAAGCCAACCTGGTTATCATGGGTACCCACGGGGTGAAAGGCATTCAGAAATTCACGGGAAGCTGGGCCGTAAAAGTCATTGTGGGATCCAAAGTTCCGTTCCTGGTGGTACAGAAACCGCCGGAAGACCTGGAAAAATACAGCCGCATCGTCTTCCCCATAGATTTCCGCTCAGAGAACAAGGAAAAGGTATATATGGCCATCTATATGGGGAAGTATTTCGATTCAAAGATCCATATTCTCAAGCCTCCGGTAACCGACCGTAACCTGCTCAGAAAGGTGAATGTAAACCTGAACTTTGCTATTAAGTTTCTCATTCAGAATAATATAGATTATTCCATTCATGATTCCCGCAAGGGGGTCAGCCTGGCCAAAGATACCATCCGGTTTGCCGAAGAGATCCGGGCCGACCTCATCATGATCATGACTACCAAGAATATCAATTTCAGCGATTACCTTCTGGGCGTTCAGGAACAGTCAATCATTGCCAATGCAGCAGGGATACCGGTGCTCTGCATCAATCCCAAGTCGAACTACGCCAAGGTGGCTCAGTTCATGTACGGATGATTCATAACCCGAAGGTTCTCCTGATCTCCTCCACGTAATCGAGCTTTTCCCAGGTAAAATATTCTATCTGGCGTTTTTCAATATATTCCGATTCACAATTGCCGTTCAGGATAAATTCCCCCTCGCCTGTCTCGAAATCGCGGCCCATGTGCCCGTATGCTGCCGTTTTCCGGTAAATAGGATTTTTCAATTTCAGCCTTTCAATAATGATACCCGGGCGAAGGTCGAACAGGCTCAGAATCCGTTCTGCAATTTGCTCATCTTCCAGGTTCACGTGTGACGTGCCGAAGGTATTCAGAAACAGTCCCACCGGCTCGGCCACTCCAATGGCATAGGCTACCTGTACCAGTACCTCGTCGCATATTCCCGCAGCAACCATATTCTTGGCAATATGGCGCATAGCATATGCGGCCGAACGGTCCACCTTGCTGGGGTCTTTGCCCGAAAAAGCGCCTCCTCCATGGGCTCCTTTGCCCCCGTATGTGTCTACAATGATCTTCCGGCCGGTGAGGCCCGTATCCCCGTGCGGCCCGCCGATGACAAATTTTCCCGTGGGATTGACATGTAATTTATAATTGTCTCCGAATATCTTTTTCACCCGTTCAGGAAGGCGTTTCCTCACCCGCGGGATCAGAATGTTCTGTACATCTTTTTTTATGGTCTCCAGCATCCGGTCATCGTCGGTGCCAAACGGGTCGTGCTGGGTTGAAACCACCAGGGTATGGACACGCGCCGGTTGCATAAACCGGTTGTATTCAATGGTTACCTGCGACTTCGAATCGGGACGCAGGTATTTCATATGCCTGCCTTCGCGCCGTATATCCGCCAGTTCCATGAGCAGCATATTGGCCAGCACATGCGATAAGGGCATAAAATCATCCGTTTCAGTACAGGCATAGCCGAACATCATCCCCTGGTCGCCGGCCCCCTGGTCTTCAGGCTTTTCACGCACCACCCCTCTGAAAATATCATCCGACTGCTCATGGATGGAAGAGATCACCCCGCACGAGTCGGCATCGAACATCAGCTCGGGACGGGTATAGCCTATCCCACGGATCACCTCCCGGGCTATCGATTGCACATCTACGTAGGTTCTGGTACGAACCTCCCCGCTCAGCACCACCAGCCCGGTGGTTACCAGGGTTTCAAGGGCTACTTTCGATTCGGGGTCCCTGCGCAGGAATTCATCGAGCAGGGCATCGGAAATCTGATCGGCCACCTTGTCGGGATGCCCCTCTGAGACCGATTCCGAGGTAAACAGATACGGCATGGATATCTTTCATTTAGTTAGTTAAAACATAGCTGGTCGGGAAGAATACGGCAGGAAGCAACGGGGAAAAATGCACTGTTTTAGCATTTTTTTCAGTGGTTGCAATCAGCCAAATCTTTCCACGCCCACAAATGAAGCGATTATTTATATTTTATCAAAATAATTGCCTCATTTTGTAAAAAGGAAAGGTCCGGATACCTGATGCATGAATGGTGTATTACCCGTTCCCGGTAAGGCGGCGGAACACTTCTTCCAGATTCTGTTCCTGCTTTTGCATGGAAAGTACCGTAAGCCCTTTGTCAACGGCAAAACGGAAAAGGTCTTTACGGAAACCTTCGCCGGCAGGACCGCTCACCAGCCATTGGCGGTCATTCAGATACAGTACTTTTGAAATGCCGGGTACCGACTGAAGGAGCCCTGCATCCACCTGATCTTCCAGCTCGAGTAAAATGGTCTGGGAAGCCACGTCGTCCATCTCCCCGATCTCCCCGGCCTGCCTGTCGGCCACGATCTTTCCCTGGTGAATGATCAGGATGTGGTGACAGATGGCTTCCACCTCCTGCATGATGTGGGTGGAAAGCATCACCGTTTTGGAACGGGCCATTTCGGATATCAGGTTCCTTATTTCCACCACCTGGTTCGGGTCGAGGCCTGAGGTGGGTTCATCCAGTATCAGTACCGGAGGGTCGTGTATCAAAGCCTGCGCCAGGCCAACCCGCTGCCGGTATCCCTTCGAAAGGGCCCCGATCTTTTTGTGAACCTCCCTTTTAAGTCCGGTCCGTGCAATCACTTCCTCCACCCGTGCCTTCCCCCGTTTCCCCAGGCGATAGATACCCGCCACCATTCCCAGGTATTCCCGTACATACATCTCCGGGTACAGAGGATTGTTCTCGGGAAGGTAGCCGATACGCTGCCTCAGCTGTACGTTTTCACCTGAAACTTCCTCTCCCAACAGCTTTACCCGGCCGCTGTCGGGAGGTACGACACCCATAATGATCTTCATCAGGGTGGTTTTCCCGGCTCCGTTGGGCCCGATAAAGCCCGCCACTTCCCCGGGTGCTACCCTGAAAGACACCTTGTCCAGGGCCTTCTGTTTTCCGAACGACCGGGTAATATCAATCACTTCAATGCCCATAACAAGAATCCTTTCTGTAAGCCTGTGAACCGAATCAGGTCATAAAATTACCTTTTTTCTTTGATTTCCCCGGTATGAATTCCGGAGGCCTGAAACGTCCGTGCCACGGATCCCCGGAACAGAGTTGGCCATGCCGGCATTTTCTTAAAATATGTTAAATCCCAGCACATGTTGATACCCTTCCGGAATAAAGCCCCGAAAAGCGCTGTCCAATACATGAAAACCTCACTGAAAAATGAACAAGTTTGATACTACCCTGTTATGAATACAAACACCTGTAAAACAAAAGCCATGAAAAAAATCATACTGAATACCATACTCATTCTGGGATTAACGGGCGGAAGCGCTCTGGCCCAGCAGGAATTTTTCCGGTTCTACCGGGATAATCCCCACCATGAAAAAGAACTCAGAAACAAACGCGAGCCGGTAAGGCATTCCTTTACCGACTTCCGCACCCACCGCGAATCACCGTCATTGCGGACCGAACGTCCTGCTCGTCCCGTTTATTTCCGAAGCCCTACTCCGGCCACCACCCTCGAACGGTGGATGCTCGATACGGAGGTGATGTACCACGGCATTCGTATATCCTGTATGGAATATGAGCCGGAACCACAGTTGGAAAAATGGATGTTTGACTTTAACCATGAGGAAGAACCGGCACTGGAAAGGTGGATGGTAAACATAGATCAGGGAGATTGGTTAAGTAATTGTTAGGAAAATTGTACATTTTATGAACAACTGATCTTTCTGCAAGAGGCCGTCGCATAACGCGACGGCCTTTTTTGTGGTTTTAGCTCCATTTTCCTATTTTCATGGCATCAGTAACCAATCATTGCGCTTCATGGACTACACCCTGATCGGTTTTCTGTTCTATCTGGTGCTGGTACTGGGAATAGGGATCATTACTTACCGAATCAACCGTTCCCACCAGGATTTCTTTCTGGCAGGCCGTAAGCTGAGCCCCTGGGTTGTGGCTTTTTCCGAAAGGGCTTCCGGCGAATCGGCCTGGCTCATCCTGGGTCTTCCGGGGGTTGCCTTTGCCGCCGGCCTTCTGGAAATATGGACCGCCCTGGGGTGCGTGCTGGGTATCCTGATCTACTGGCATGTCATTGCTCAGGGACTGCGTGAACAATCGGAACAATTTCATTCCATTACCCTCCCCGAATTTTTTGCTTCCAAACTGGGTAGAGGAAAAAACCTCATACGCATTGCCGCCACCCTGATCATCCTGTTCTTTTTCAGTTTCTACCTGGCCGCCCAGTTCAACGGAGCAGGGAAAGTGCTCGACGTAACCTTTGGTATTCCTCCCCTGTGGGGTATCGTGGTCGGGTCAATGGTGATCATTCTGTACACCATGATGGGTGGATTTTTTGCTGTGGCCTGGACCGACCTCATTCAGGGGATCATCATGATCGGGGCTCTGGTGATCCTGCCTCTGGCCGGACTGATCGAACTGCATCAGAACGGTCTGTCGCTGGCATCGGCACTGCAAAATGCCCCCCCGGAATATTCCGGCCTTACGGGCGGGACCACCGGATGGGCTGCAGCAGCAACCGTGATCAGCGGACTGAGCTGGATGTTCGGATACATGGGGCAACCTCACCTGCTTACCCGTTTTATGTCCATTAAAGATCCGGCCCGCATCCGGATCGGCCGTCGGATTGCCCTGGCATGGTCCGTTCCCGCCTTCGCGGGTGCCATGCTCATCGGCCTGGTAGGATGGACCATGGATATCAGGCTGGTGCAGGAAGTGACCGACCCCGTTTCCCAGATTGCCGACAAGGAATTCATCATGCCCTTTCTCACATCCCGGCTGCTGCCTGCATGGCTGGCCGGGATATTCATCTCCGGGGCCATCGCCGCAATGATGTCCACTGCCGACAGCCAGTTGCTGGTTATCTCCTCCTCGGTGATTGAGGATTTCTACCACAGGACTCTGGGAAAAGAACTGACAGGCAAGCGCCTGCTGTTCCTCAGCCGGGCCGTCACCCTGCTGGTAGGCCTGGCCGCCCTGGTGCTGGCCATTACTTCCGATAAATTTATTTTCGGTATGGTATCGTATGCCTGGTCGGGTTTAGGGGCTTCTTTCGGCCCAGCACTTCTGTTGCTGCTGTACTGGAAGAGGATCCACTGGAAAGGAGTGCTGGCGGGAATGATCACCGGCACGGCAATTACCGTGGTATGGACGGAAATCGAAATGCTCGACCAGGCCATTTCCGCACGTTTTGTTTCCTTCGTGGCGGCCTTCCTGGCCGTTGTGGCAGTGAGCCTGTGGGCAAGAGCCACGGGAGAATCCGGTGCACGGGATCAGCAGAAAGCCTGAGAATCACCCGGTTTTTTTCTGAATCACCACTTCCTTTTGTAATTTTGAATAAAACATACCAACTGATATTCTACCCCGAATTACCTGAACAATGAAAACCAGAATATTCCTGATCCTTCTCCTTACGGGAATTCTCTCCCCCGTCAGGGGACAGATCAAAAACCTTCTGAAAAAGGTAAAAGAAGAAACCGTTGACCAGATCAGCAACATCACCACCGAGGATGTGCTGAACAAAGGGAAAGAACTCACAGTGGCATACCTCACCAGGGCCAGGAATGAATACGACCAGACCGATTTCAATTATGCCGTTTCTTTCAGTGACAATACCGGTTTTTTTGAATCGGAAGAAAAATACCACCGCCTGCAGAAAGGACTGTTGTATGTCCTGAGCCCTGAAAGCCTTGAAGAGCGAACCGACGAACAGCGCGCCGCCGATTACAACGATGTGGGTGAAGTGTTGTATGCATCAGGGAAATTCCGTTCGGCTGAACTTTCCTTCCTGGCCGCGCGAACCATATACAAACTTTCTGAACTGGAACCCTGCAAGGGCGCCGCTCTGACCACCAGCAACCTGGGTTTGCTGTATCATACTACCGGCAGGCTGTCAAAAGCTGAAGAATTTACCCTCGACGCCCTGAAAATGAGAAGAGACCAGCTGGGCGACATTGACGGGTACGGAGCTTCCCTGAACAATATGGGGGTGCTTTACAAAGACCTTGGTAAATACGCAGAAGCGGAGGAATACCTGAACCGTGCGCTGGAAGTGACCCGGGAAACAAAAGGATCACAGGGCTCAGCCTATGCCATTGTGCTGAACAACCTGGCTATTCTGTACCAGGTGACGGGGAAATATGAAGATGCGGAAAAGCTCCTGTTGCAGGCCCTTTCCATCGCCTCGGACGATATGAAGGAAAAATCGCCCAATTATGTCCGCCTTAAGGTGAATCTGGCCCTGCTTTACCAGTTACAGGAACGGTATGAAGAAGCCGAGGAGATTTATCTCGATGCCATCCGTACAAAGCAAAACCGCCTGGGGACCCGGCATCCCGATTATGCCGTTTTGTTGCAGAACCTGGCTTCGCTCTACCATCTAACCGGCCGGTACGACCTGGTGGAAGAGAACCTCAATAAGGCCATTCAGATCTATAAAAGAAAATTCGGGGAACAACATCATGTGTATGCCGGGGCCCTGTACGATATGGCCCGGTACAGGCTTTTCAGGGGAGAAACAAAAAAAGCCCGTTCGTTGCTGGAACAGGCCCGGGAAGTACAGCGGGAGAAACTGGGTGTACACCATCCTGCCTGCGTAAACACACTGGAAACCATGGCCATCCTGGAATGGCAGGAAGAGAACTGGAACGCTTCCGCGGAAAACTACCGACAGGTAATGGATGAATACCTGTACCAGATCCATACCTATTTTCCTGCCATGAGTGAATACGATAAGTCCAGGTTCTGGGCTACCATACAGCCCAAATTCATCCGTTTCCATTCCTTTGCACTGGATGCCAGTGAGGAAATTCCAGGAATTACATATGATATGTACCGTTACCATATCGCCACCAAAGCCCTGTTGCTTTCATCCACCAGCAAGGTGAAGAAAAGGATCCTGGAAAGCGGGGACGAAACACTGGTTGGAAAGTACCGTGAATGGCTTGATCTGAAAGAATACCTTTCCAAACTATACACCCTGTCGAAAGAGGAGTTGGAAGCCGACCGGATCAACCTCGACTCGCTGGAACAGGTGACCAATACACGAGAAAAGGAACTCAGCCAGGTATCGGAACTTTTCGCCGGGGCTTACACTCAGAAAGAAGTCACCCCATCGGACATAGCCCTGAGGCTATCGCCGGGAGAAGCCTGTGTGGAATTTATCCGGATCAACCGGTATTGTTACCTGGAACCTGATACCACCGTGGTATATGCCGCACTGGTGCTCGACCGCAACAATTACCGGCAACCCGGCATGGTGGTATTTCCTGACGGAAATGAACTGGAAACCTCAGCGGCCCTCAGGTACCGCCGGCTCATGCAGACAGCCAGGGCAGGCGAGCCCTTTTATAATATTTACTGGCGCGATCTGGAGGATTTTACCCGGAAAGCCGGTACCCTGTATGTATCCCTCGACGGGGTGTATAACCAGATCAATCTGAAAACCCTGCAAAAGGAAGATGGATCATACCTGATCGACGAGAAGAACCTGGTTTATCTGACCAACACACGCGACCTGCCGGCCCTGAAAGACAGGCTGGAAGCCGGCACTTTTCAGCGAAAGCATGCGTTTCTGGCAGGCAATCCCTTCTATGCCAAAGGTTTTGATTGGAACCGGATGGTAACAATGCCCCTGCCCGAGCTGCCCGGAACCCAGGAGGAGGTGGACCGGATCAATGAGCTGCTGCTGCAGCAACGATGGAATACCCGGGTCATTACCGGCGAGGAAGCCACAGAAGAGGCCGTGAAACAGGTTAGCAGTCCTGCCCTGCTGCATATTGCCACCCACGGATTTTTCCTGGAAGATCTGCCCGACGGGCGCCAGGAAAAAGTTTTCGGGATCGAGCCCATGAAAGCAGCTGAGAACCCCCTGCTGCGTTCCGGACTCCTGTTTACGGGAGCCGATAATACCCTCCAGCATATCGAAACCACAGGCAGTAACCGGAAAGATGACGGAGTGCTGAATGCCTTCGAGGCCATGATCCTTGACCTGGATCAGACCGGTCTTGTGGTGCTGAGCGCCTGTGAAACCGGCCTGGGAGAGATCGTAAACGGGGAAGGGGTGTATGGCCTGCAGCGGGCGCTGCAGATTGCCGGAGCCTCCGCGGTGGTGATCAGCCTGTGGCAGGTAAGCGACGAAGTGACCCAGGAACTGATGACCCGTTTTTACCGGTACTGGCTTGACAGCGGCGACAAGCTACGGGCGTTTGAAAAAGCCCAGCTTGAGATCAAGCAGAAATACCCCGCTCCGTTTTACTGGGGAGCTTTTGTGATGGTAAACAGCTAACCCCTTCCACCCCCAAATTGCCTCCTTCCCAAGGAGGGGTGTCTCCCCCTGCCGGCGGCGGGGGAGACGGGGTGGTTGGTAGGTGTATCGACCCCCAATAAACTGGACAGATTTTGGTTTTCAATTTAGTAATAAATCTTGATTTTTCTGATTCACAAATTTATCATTTCCCGGATTTTCGTCAAGAGCAAGGCAAGTAGCCCC
>DSCJ01000048.1 GCA_011049175.1 Bacteroidota bacterium
AAAAAAAATGTAAATTAAGCACCTGTACAGGCTATCCGGTATTTTCAGGCCAGCAATAAAACACCATGCCTGCAGGAAATTGGAAACATATCGTCAGGACGGCGCTGCCGGTGGCAATTTTTCTTTTCGTTACCGCTGAGCTCCTTGCACAGGCTGCCGGGAAGCCCTATGTGATCAATTTCAGCAAAAGCACTTACGGCGGGGAGAACCAGAACTGGTCAGTGGATATTGACCGGGAAGGAATGGTTTATGTAGGAAACAATGCCGGCATGCTGGAGTTCGACGGGGCCAACTGGTACCTTCACCGGATCCGGGAAAACATGGTTGTCCGATCGGTAGCCGTGGGAGAAGATAACAGAATCTATACCGGATCATATGAAGAATTCGGATACTGGACAAGGAATCAAAAAGGCCTGCTGAGCTACCGCTCGCTGAGCGATTCGCTGGACCCCGCACTGCTTTACAATGATGAGATATGGAGGATTATCCCTCTGAACGGACTGGTGTATTTTCAGTCATTCTCAAAAATATACGTATACAACGGAAAAGATATCCGTATTCTCTGGCCGCCTTCCTCCCTGGTCCTTTTGCAACGCGCCGGTGACCGATTGTTTGTTCATGTCAATGCCTACGGATTGTACGAAGTGTTCCCCGACAGCATGGCCTATGTTCCCGGAAGCGGTTTTCTGGCCCATGATGAAATCAAGATGGTTTTGCCTGCCGGAAGAAATGAACTGCTGGTTGGAGCGGCAGAAAGCGGACTTTTCTGGTTAAAAGGAGAGGTATGGAGAAAATGGAATTTCCCTGCGGCAGAGATCATCAGGAACGCAGAGATCAACGGAGGCCTCAGCCTGAATGACCGCTTCTTTATCGGGACCATTGTGGACGGGTTATTCATTCTGGACCGCGAGGGGAACATCCTGCACCACCTTCACACGGAAAACCAGCTCCAGAACAATACTATCCTGGCTCTTCGGGCAGACAGGGATCAGAACCTCTGGGTGTGTCTGGACAGAGGCGTGGACCTGGTGCAGATGAACAGCCTGATCGACCTATACCCTGACCGCACGGGCAGGCTGGGGTCGGTGTATGCGGCTGCCATGCACAACCATGCGCTCTGGATAGGAACCAACCACGGTCTGTTCCGGTCTGATTATATCTCCGGGCGCGGATTCACCGACCCGGTTATGATCCCCGGATCGAACGGGCAGGTGTGGGACCTGGGAGTGTTTGACGGAGAACTTTTTATGGGGCATACCCGGGGAACCTTCCGGGTTTATTCCAACAACCAGATAGAACAGATTTCGGACATTAACGGGGGATTTGACCTGAAAAAAATCACCCGCGGAGACCGGGAATACCTGCTGCAAACCACTTACAGCCATCCGGTAGTATACACAAAAAAAGACGGGAACTGGTCGTTTTCACACCGAGTGGAAGGCCTACTTGAACCCCTGCCCCGTTTTGAGATCGACCATCTGGGATACATCTGGGCAGTACATAACCAGCGTGGGGTGTTCCGCATCCGGTTAAATGACAGCCTCACCCGGCCTGAATCGGTAAAATTCTACGACCGGAAAAACGGGCTGTCGGCCGACTGGAAAGTACACGTGGGAAAAATAAACAACCGGGTCATTTTCCTGACCGGTCATGATATCCAGACATACGATGATTTACAGGACACCATAGTGGCGCATGAGGGGCTGAACAGCCGGCTGGCCGATTACAGCCATTCCCGCCAGGTAATCCCGGCCGGTGAAAACCGTTACTGGTTCATGAGAGATCAGCACGCGGCTCTTTTTCATATCAATGACAGGGAATGCCGGAAAATATTTGAGTACCGCCCGGGGCTCCGGGATATGTACTTTGTATCCGGGTATTCAGGAATAGAAATTGCAGCCGACAGTCTTTTCCTGTTTTGTTTTGACAACGGGTTCGCTGTGATGCACAGAACATCCTTTTCCCGGGTTCCTCCTCCCCCCGAACCTGCCCTGCGACGAGCCCATGCGGGCTCA
This sequence comes from Bacteroidota bacterium, assembly GCA_011049175.1. Lineage (GTDB taxonomy): Bacteria > Bacteroidota > Bacteroidia > Bacteroidales > VadinHA17 > HyVt-105. Next base: position 2,016 of record DSCJ01000048.1, read on the forward strand.
GACCGGGGAGAACGTCTTTCTCTTAATCTGAAAGGAACAAACGAACCCGTGATCTTACCCCATGCCATGCGGAATCTTTTCTTTCAATTCTCCTCAACACAAACCACCCTCTTCCCCCAGTACCGAACGCGTTTGCTCGGGCTGCAGAAAGAATGGACCCGGTGGAGTAATGCCTCATCGGCCACCTATACCCGGCTGCAGAGCGGACATTATGTATTCCAGGTCCAGGCCCGGGGGATCAGCGGAGAGGAAAGCAACCTGACCGAATTCCCCTTTATCATACGCCCCCCCTGGTACCGCTCCAACCTTGCCTTCCTTCTTTACGGAGTTCTGCTGGTAACCGGGATCATTGCCCTCAGGCTTTTGTTTCTGCACAGGCTCAGACAGCATGCCCTAGAACTGGAAAGGACCGACAGGGAAAAAAGAGAACAGGAAAAAATACTTGCAGAACAGCGTTATATGAAACTGAAAAACGAGAGCCTAGAAAAAGAGATCCATTTCAAGAACATGCAACTGACCAATTATACCTATAACATCATTAACCGGAATAAAACCCTGATCCGCATCAAGGAGGAAATTCTGAAAATGCAGAAAGAAAAGGGAGAAAAACATTCCCATGCCCCCTACTACGGCAGAATCCTGAAACTGGTGGAAAGAAACCTTTCTTCCGAAGACGACTGGAAAATATTCGAATCGCATTTCGATGAAGCCCATCAGGATTTCTTCAAGCGCCTCATCGAAGCATATCCCGAGCTGACTCCCAGCGACCTGAAACTCTGTGCATACCTTCGCCTGAACCTATCTTCAAAGGAAATTGCCCCCCTGCTGAATATTACGGTACGGGGAGTGGAAATACGACGTTACAGGCTCAGAAAAAGACTGAAACTACCCAAGGAGGAAAATCTGGTAGAGTTCACTATCCGGTTCTGAGAAACCGGACTGAGATGAACTTCACTTTATCTCCTTTATTTACATTCACTTAGGTATCATATATCCCGGGAATGATGTAGTAATGATGTAGTCGCCGGTTCCGGCAAACCAGCCGGGTGTAGAAAAATTGTGAAAGTATTAATTTTCAATAAGATACAATTATATTGTAATTTAGTCTTTTTAAACCGGAGGCTTTATGAAACCAGGAAACCGAATATCCCTGACGCTGATCTTTCCCCTGCTGATCCTGATATTCACCGCATGCCACCGGGGAGAAGGAACGGGTAGCGAAGCCGGTATGGGCACCTTTACAGAAGATCTGAAACAAAGAACATTCCGGTTCTTCTGGGAACAGGCCGATTCGACTACCTTCCAGATACCCGACCGTTATCCCACCCGTACCTTCACCAGCATTGCCGCCACAGGTTTCGGCCTGGCATCCTACCTGGTGGGCATAGAGAACGGATACATCACCCGCCGGGAAGGATCAGAGCGGGTATTAGGCACCCTGGAATGGCTGTGGAATGCTCCTCAGGGTGAAAATGCCTCCGGAGTCAGCGGTTACCGTGGCTTTTTCTATCATTTTCTGCAATACGGCTCAGGAACACGCTACCGTCAGGTGGAACTGTCAACCATCGATACGGGGTTGCTCATGGCCGGGATCCTGGCCTGCCAGTCGTATTTTAACGGTAACAACCCCACCGAGCAGGCCATCAGAAGGCTGGCCGATTCCTTGTTCCTCAGGGTGGAATGGGACTGGGCCATGAACGGACAAAACCACATGTCCATGGGATGGCATCCCGAAACGGGTTTCATTGAAGCCAGATGGACCGGTTACAACGAAGCCATGATCCTTCTGATCATGGCTCTGGGCTCACCAACCCATCCCGTAAACAATTCAGCCTGGGTACACTGGTGCGAGGGATACAAATGGGAAGAATTTTATGGCCGTAAGCACGTAAATTTCAGCCCCCTGTTCGGCCACCAGTACTCACATATGTTCGTCGACTTCAGAGGGATACATGATCAGTACATGCGTATGAAAGGCATCGATTATTTTGAAAACGCCCGCCGGGCAACCCTTTCCAACAGGGATTACTGTATTGACAATCCAAATAACTTCAAAGGATACGGAGAAAATATCTGGGGGCTGACCGCCTGTGACGGACCTGCTCATCAAACCCTGGTTACTGAAAACAGGGATACCGTGCAATTCTGGGACTACCGGGCCAGGGGAGCCAGCGCCCTGGGAATCATCGACGACGGGACCATTGCTCCCACCGCCGCCGGAGGCTCCATTCCCTATGCTCCCGATCTATGCATGAATGCCTTATACCATATAAAACAGCAGTTCGGTGAACAAATCTATGGAGAATATGGTTTCCGGGATGCATTCAATCTCACTTTTCCGGTGCAAACTGAAAACAATCCGGGTTGGTTTGATGTTGATTACCTGGGGATTGACCAGGGGCCCATTCTTATACAATTGGAAAACCACCATACCGGCCTGATATGGGAACTCATGAAGAAAAACAGGTACATAATAAACGGATTGAAAAAAGCGGGATTTTCAGGTGGTTGGCTTGACAATGAGGACAATATTTTGTAAATTATTGAAAAATAATTGTTTTATGCAAAAACCTTCCTTTCGCAACAAAATCCTTCTACCGGGTTTGGCCTGGTTGCTATTACTTGTAACTACAGGTAATGTCTCCGGCCAGAATGTGGTTACGGGAAAAATCACCGGGTCAGATACGGGAGAAGGACTTCCCAATGCCACGGTAGTGGTAAAGGGAACAACCCGTGGATCCATTTCCGATCTGGACGGCAACTACCGCATTGAACTGCAGGAAGGCGACGAGATACTGGTTTTCACCTACCTGGGGTATGAAGAGCAGCAGGTGGAGGTAGGCAGCCGCAGCCAGATCAATGTGGAACTGCAACTTTCCAGCACCGCACTGGATGAGGTGGTGGTGGTGGGATACGGCTCACAGAAAAGCAGGGACCTGACCGCGCCCATTTCCACCGTTAAGGGAAATGAACTCTCCAAACAGGTGGCGGCCGGAGCCATGAATGCCATGCAGGGAAAGGTGGCCGGTGTACAGATCATCAACAGCGGAATCCCGGGAAGGGGGCCCTCGGTGAAGGTGCGTGGCGTGGGATCCATTGGTGATTATGCCAATCCCCTGTATGTTGTTGACGGAGTATTTGTGGATAATATAGATTTTCTGAGTGCAAACGATATTGAAGACCTTACGGTTCTGAAAGATGCATCGGCAGCAGCCATATACGGAGTGCGTGCCGCCAACGGCGTGATCCTGGTCACTACCAAAAAAGGCATTACAGAAAAACCCAATATAAGCTATGAAGGGTACTGGGGAATGCAGGTTCCCGTGAACATTCTGGACATGGCTACCCGTGAACAGTACGTTACCCTGATGAACGAAGCCAATGTCAACACCCCCGACTATGTCCCGAGAGACCCATCGGATTATCCGGCCAGTACCGACTGGTATGAAGAGCTGGTACGATATGCACATATGACAAACCATACCCTGGATATATCCGGTTCGGGTGAAGCAACCAGTTACTCGCTGGGAGGAAGTTTCCTTTCCCAGGACGGGATTATGGACGCAAAGAACAATTACCAGCGGTTCAATATCCGGGGCCGGCTGGATCAAACCGTAAACGAGTACATCAAAATCGGGATCAATACCATCTATTCCCGGCATAATAAATATGTGCCGAACGAAGGGGCATTTTTCAGTGCATACGTGAACCCACCCGTTTACCCGGTATATGATGAAAACAATACGGAAGCCTATCCGGTACTTTTCGCTTCGCCCCAGACCTACGGCTTCGGGAATCAGTACGGCAATCCGGTGGCCGCCGCCTATTATGTAGACAATTATGAAAAAGGCGACAAGCTGGTTTTCAGCGCCTACGCAGAAATCAGCCTCATTGAAGATCACCTGACTTTCCGCTCCTCATTCAATCAGGACCAGGGCCATTACACCCTGCGGAATTATACCCCGGCCTTTTACGTGGGGGGATCACAGGGAGTAAGAAAATCCAACCTCACAAAAACATTCGGAAGCTCCTCCAAACAGATTATCGATAACCTGCTCACCTATAACAACCGTTCCGGTATTCACACCTATTCCGTTATGCTGGGACAGTCCACCCGCATCGAGAAGTGGGAAAATATGTCGGGGTACGCCCTTGACGTGCCGGGATTGGACGATCAGGCAAAATACCTGGTTAACGGTTCGTTCAACGACCGGAATGCCTGGGACGATGCAGCCCGTTACCATGGCCTTTCCTTCTTTTCACGAGGGACATATAATTACGACGGCAGGTTCCTGGCTACTCTTACATTCCGGGCCGATGCCAGCTCCAAATACCAGAAAAAATGGGGATTCTTCCCCTCCATCGGTCTGGGATGGATCCTGACCAGAGAAGATTTCATGCAGAACCAAAACTGGTTTAACTTCCTGAAAGCCAGGGTTAGCTGGGGTATGCTGGGAAACGACAATGTTCCCGCCAATTCAACCGTCATCCTGGGCCAGACAGGAGCCGGCAGTTCTGCCGTTTTCGGCGACCGCCTGGTTGACGGGATCGGAGCCCAGACCGTATTGCAAAATTATCTGCGCTGGGAAGTGGTGAATGAATTTAACGTGGGATTCGATTTCAATTCGAAAAATGATAAATTATCAGGAGAGATCGACTTTTACCACAGGGTTACAGACAACGTCGTGTTCTACGCGCCCATCGCTACAGGAGGAGGAGTGGCCGAACTTCTGGGTAATAACGGAAAAGTGCTGAACATGGGAGTGGAACTGGGTCTGCGCTGGAACGGAAAATTCAGCGACCGGATCGGCTACAACATCGGAATGAATGCCACTACAGTGCACAACAGGGTTCTGGAGCTGGAAGGCCGTGATTACATTCCCAGCGGCCTGATAAGGGGGAATTATACCACCCGCACGGAAGTGGGTCATCCCATCGGTTCATTCTACGGATATGAGGTAGAATCGGTATATGAAAGCGAAAGCCAGGCCCTTCAGGATCCGGTTAGCCAGACCATCAAGGGAGCCGGCTTCTTCAAATACCGGGATCAGAACGGAGACGAAGTCATTGATGCGAATGACAAGGTGTACCTGGGCAGCGCCATCCCCTGGCTCATGACCGGCCTGGATTTTGGAATGAACTATAACAAACTGGATATCAGCGTATCCCTGTTCGGACAGTTCGGGAACAAGATCCTGAATGCCAAACGAATGAACCGGGATGTCTTTACTGACGGGAACTATGATCAGGATTTCTACGAGAACCGGTGGACCCCCGACAGCAAATCAACGGATTATCCCTCTGCCGAAGCTTATAATTATTCATATATACAACAGGCCAACGACTTTTTCGTGGAAGACGGGTCCTTTATCCGTATCCAGAATGTGCAGATCGGGTATACCGCCGAACCGGCCGGGTTCATCCCACGGTTGCGGATCTACCTGTCGGCACAACGCCCTTATACCTTCTTCACCTATAAGGGCTTCACTCCGGAAATTGGCGGATCACCCATCAGCAGCGGGATAGACAATTCTGTGTATCCCCTGCAGGCGATATACACCATTGGGCTGAACATGAACTTTTAAACAGGATGACCATGAAAAAATACAGAATCATACCTTTCCTGCTCGCTTTCCTGCTGCTGGTACAATGTGAGGATTTTCTGGATATTCGTCCCGAAGCTTCCCTGCCCGGAGTTGGTACGGATTATACCAAATCGGAAAACATTTTCCTTTCCGTCAGTGCCGCTTACGCCAAACTCAGAAGCTGGGGAGCACACGTATTTCCCTACATAGGAGCTTTTGAGATTGCCTCTGACAATGCCGACAAGGGAAGCACCCCCGAAGACAACCCCACCATGCTGGAGCTGGATCAGTTTACCTTCGATGCAGGCAACAGTTTGTTAAATGACCTGTGGAACTCTTACTATGACATTGTAAGCGGAGCCAACTACTCCATTCACCAGATGCCCCTGTTTGTGGAGGCGCTGCTGGCCGCCGAGGACCGTGAGTATGCCCTGCAATGCCAGGGAGAAGGAAAAACCATCCGGGCTTATGCCTATTTCAACCTTACCCGGCTTTTCGGCAGGGTTCCCCTGGTAGATACCACCTTCACTTCAGAACAACTGGCATCCATTCCGCAATCGTCTACGGAAGCATTGTACGATTTTATTGAAAACGACCTGGAGGAAGCCATCGAAGTGCTTCCCGAAAGCTACAGCAGTGAGTGGGCAGGCAGAATTACCCGTTACACCGCCATGGCCATCAAAGCCAAAGTACACCTTTACCAGGAAGAATGGGATTCTGTGGCATCTCTCACCGACCGCATCATTGCTTCGGGCCGGTACGGCCTGCTCGACGATTTCAGGGAAGTATTCAGTATAGACGGGGAAAACAGCCGGGAATCGCTTTTTGAGATACAGAGTTCCACCCTGGGCAGGGCCACCGGCCCCATGACCTATATTGAATACGCCTATGTGCAGGGTCCCCGGGGGAATTCACCCAGCAACATGCAGGGATGGGGATTCTGCACTCCGAGCCAGGATCTGATCGATTTCTTCAGCACACGCGGAGAGGTCATACGCCCTGCTACCACCCTGCTTTACCGGGGCACTGTTACCCCCGAAGGCGACAGTATCAAAGTGGCCTGCAGCAATCCGGTATACAACGGGAAGGTATACACCCCTTCCTATTACAATAACTGGAACTTCAACGGCTACGGGTTCGACCACAATGTAAGGATCCTGCGCTATTCCGATGTATTGCTTATGTTTGCCGAAGCCCTGGTCAGGGGCGCCACGGTACCCATCACCTGCGGACTGGATGCCGATGCCGCTGTAAACCTGGTAAGGGAACGGGCAGGCCTGGTGCCTCTGTCAGGGGTTACTCTGCAGCAAGTATTCGACGAGCGACGGGCCGAGCTGGCGCTGGAAGAAGACCGGTACTTTGACCTGATCAGAACCGGTCAGGCTGCAGCCGCCCTGGGTAGCAAGGGCTTTACCCCCGGAAAGCACGAGGTGTATCCCATTCCGGCCGCCCAGATGCAGCTGAATCCAAACCTTACACAGAATAACGGATATAATTGATAAGAATCCTTTTAATGTTTAACCAAACACTTGTAAGTTATGAAAAGATTAATCATGTTAGGAACATCCCTGTTGAGCATTCTGCTCATTTCAGGACTGATGTTGTCATCCTGCTCAAAAGATGACGATGATGACAACGGAAACGGAAAAGTAGATCCCAGCACCATTGCTGCCGACAATCTGGTGGCCTATTTCCCCTTTGACGGGGACGCCACCGAAGAAATCGCCTCACTGACACCTACGATGAGCCCGAATGTCACTTACGTGACCGGCCGCCGCGGACAGGCATACCAGGGAGCCAATGAGGCCCACCTGCTGTATGATCTGCCGGCAAACAGCCCGATGAAATCGCTCACATCGTTCGCTGTCGCTATGTGGTTCAGATCACCCCTGGTAACCGGCGATCCCGAACCCACCATTTTCGAGATCGGAAAATCGGATGATCTTTTCTGGGGTAACCTCAAGCTTGCGCTGAACCGGCTGGATGCAACGGCCGACTCCCTGCAGATAAAGGCCTTCTTCCTGAAAACGGGAGCAGAATGGTCGGGCCAGCATGTAAGCTACTCCGATCCCGCCTTCCAGATCAATATGTGGATGCACCTGGTGATCCAGTACGATGAGGTAACATCGAAGTATACCATTTATAAAGACGGGGTCAAGATAGAAACCAACGAAGGAGTGGAAGACAGAAAAGACGGACCCGACGGGGATCCGCTGGGACCCCTGTCATTTGCAAACGCCGATGTGATCAATATCGGAGCCTGGCGGCCCAAATCGGAAGGCACCGCCGAGGATGCCTGGATGGGCTGGTTCCTTGGAAATCTTGACGAGCTGCGTGTATACGACAGGGCCCTTACTGCCGACGAGATCAAGGATCTCTACGATGCAGAGGTTTCCCAGATGGACTTTTAACAGCACACCGCCGGTACGAATGAACATATCCGGTTGAATGACCAGGGTGACGAACCGGATGTTTCCGGTTCGTCATCTTTTTTTATCTTTATCATGTATGATATGAAAAGTCTGTCCCTGATCTTCCTCTGCATTTTTGCCCTGTGTTCCTGCCGCAAGGATGAGGACCCCGGCCTGAACATCGGAGAAATATTCATTGATTCGGTCTTCATTAACGGTACACATGTACCCAGTCAGGAATCGGTTAGCCAGGTCGATTACCTGGACGTAGAGATCAGGGTGATGTTCCGGTCGCGCGTGGATACCATGCAATTGAACAGGAAGAAAATTTTCTTCACCGGAACACTGGACACTTTCTATACCTGTCGATTCGAAGATAATGCCACCGAACTCTTTATTTATCCCCAAACCCCTCTTGCCCCTTACTCCACCTACCGCCTGGTATTTGACGTGGGAGAAAACCTGGGGGGAACACTGAAAACCCCTCACTACTATACATTTCATACCCGCCTCGACACCACACCCAAATTCCCGGCCATCAGCAACGATTCCCTCCTTACCCTGGTGCAATACCGCACTTTTCAGTATTTCTGGGATTATGCATATCCCGTGTCGGGGCTGGCCAGAGAAAGGCTGGGTTCAGGCGATGTAGTAACTTCGGGCGGCAGCGGTTTCGGACTGATGGCTATTCTGGCAGGCATCGAAAGAGGATTCATTACCCGTGAGCAGGGGCTGGAACGGTTCTCCCGCATTGTCAACTTCCTCATCGATCCGGAAACCGACACCTTCCATGGGGCTTTCCCTCACTGGATGAACGGATCCAACGGCAAGGTCATTCCCTTCAGTACCAAAGACAACGGGGGCGACCTGGTAGAAACGGCTTTCCTGATGCAGGGGCTGCTTACCGTAAGGGAATATTTCAGAAACGGAACCGCCCCGGAGCAGGCCCTGTGCGATTCCATTACCAGGCTATGGGAAAATGTGGAATGGTCGTGGTACAGGAAAAACAATGAAAACGTCCTGTACTGGCACTGGTCGCCCAATTATGGCTGGGATATGAACATGACCATATCGGGGTGGAACGAAGCCCTCATTGTGTATGTACTGGCCGCCTCATCCCCTACCTACCCCATTCCCAGAGAGGTATACGACAACGGATGGGCCAGGAACGGGGCCTATCCCATGGTCAACGGCAAAACGTTTTACGATGTCACCCTGCCCCTGGGAGAAGACCGGGGAGGCCCGCTGTTCTTTGCCCATTATTCCTTTCTGGGGCTCGATCCACGCAATCTGAGCGATGCCTGGGCTCACTACCTGGAACAGAACGTGGCCCATACCCGGATCAATTACGAATATTGTAAGCAGAACCCGAAGAATTACATGGGCTACGGCCCCGATTGCTGGGGACTCACTGCCAGTGATATTCCCGGTGGTTACAGCGCCAGTTCCCCGAACAACGACCTGGGCGTGATCGCCCCCACAGCCGCTCTTTCCTCCTTTCCCTATACACCGGAAGAAAGCATGGATGCCCTGCATTTTTTCTATTATATCGTGGGCGATAAACTATGGGGCACTTATGGATTCCACGACGCCTTCAGCCTCTCTTCCCGCTGGTTTGCCGATTCGTATATCGCCATTGACCAGGGTCCCATTGCGGTGATGATAGAGAATTACCGAACCGGCCTGCTATGGGACCTGTTTATGGCAGCGCCGGAAATCAGGCAGGGATTGAAAAACCTGGGATTCTCCTACCCGGGAATACTCGACTGAAACAACAACATCAAACTCATACATACCATCATCCAAATCATGAAAAACTGTTGGCTGATTACCGGGGCTTCCTTATGGGCGGCTGCCTCGTGCACAGGTCACCGCGAAGCCGGCCTTCAGGAACCGGAGCCGGTGGAGGATGCGCAACCACGCAATATTATCTTTATCCTGAGCGACGATCACCGGTATGATTTCATGGGGTTTACCGGAAAAGTCCCGTGGCTGGAAACCCCCAACATGGACCGTCTGGCCCTTAACGGGGCACACCTGCGCAATGCCTTTGTCACCACCTCATTGAGTTCACCCAGCCGGGCATCCATCCTTACCGGCCTGTATTCCCACACCCACAAGGTGGTCGACAACCAGGCACCCCTCCCCGGCAATCTGATCTTCTTCCCCCAGTACCTGCAACAGGCAGGATATGAAACCGCCTTTTTCGGCAAATGGCACATGGGAAATACCGACGACCGGCCCCAGCCAGGATTCGACCACTGGGAAAGCTTCCGGGGGCAGGGAGTGTATTACAATCCCACACTCAACATCAACGGGAAAAGAACCCAATACAGCGACAGCACCTACATCACCGACCTGCTGACGGATCATGCCATCCAATGGCTTGAAGGCAGAAAGGGCAACCAGCCTTTTTTCCTTTATCTTTCACACAAAGCCGTGCATTCCGAATTTATCCCGGCACGGCGCCACAGGGGAATGTATGCCGGGAAGGAGATCATCTATCCCCCGTCATACCATATTCCGGAATACGAAATAACCACGCCCCCAACCCTCGATCCTGAAACAGGCAAAGCCGCAGAAGGAAAGGATTTTTACGGGGAAAGACGCCTGCCCGACTGGCTGAAGCACCAGAGGGAAAGCTGGCACGGAGTGGATTATATGTACCATGGCGCCACCGGCTTTGAAAAGTTCTTTGTCGACTATTGCGAAACCCTCATGGCGGTTGATGAAAGCATCGGGAGGGTCATGGAATATCTGAAAGAAAATGATCTTCTCAACTCCACCCTCATCGTATACATGGGCGATAACGGCTTTTCGTTCGGGGAACATGGGCTTATCGACAAACGGCAGTTTTATGAGGAATCGGCCAGGGTGCCCCTGCTGGCCCATTGCCCCGATCTGATAAAAAAGAATACGGAGGTAAATCAGCTGGTTCAGAATACCGATATCGCCCCCACCCTGCTGGAAGCAGCCGGACTCAATCCACCGGAATACATGCAGGGGGCTTCCTTCCTGCCCCTGCTGGAGGGGAAAGAAACGGCATGGAGGGACAAAATCTTCTACGAATACTACTGGGAATTTCATTTCCCGCAAACCCCCACCATGCATGGTGTGAGATCGGAAAGGTACAAATACATCCGGTACCATGGTATCTGGGATACGAATGAATTCTATGACCTGGCCGAAGATCCCTTTGAAACCAACAACCTGATCGACAGTCCGGAACACCAGAACATCATCCAGGAATTTCTGGATGACCTCTACACCTGGCTTGAAGAAACCAACGGCATGCAGATTCCCCTAAAACGCACCATGGGAACACACATCGATCACCGGAATGCCGGAACTTATTGACGGCTTGCATTATAAACCCAATTCCCAGGCCGGTTAGTGTGGCCAGAATTTATTATATTTACAGGTACTTTTACCGTTAACAGGAAAGGGGAAATCAGACCTTGCTGATCATCAACCAATTTTTCATAATAAGCTTTTTACCATGAAAACCTATTCCTTACTAACCCTGGCTCTGATGGGGGTGTTTGTTTCCTGCCGTCAGGAAACCGGTTCCGATACCGAAATGAAACAGAAAGTAGACTCCCTGCTTTCGGTAATGACCCTGGAAGAAAAAGCCGGGCAGCTTACCCTGTTCACCTCAGGGTGGGACGTAACCGGACCCGTCATGCGCGAGGAGTACCGGCAGGATATTGCTTCGGGCCGTTGCGGAAACCTGCTGAATGCACACGGTGTTTCCTATAACCGGGAACTTCAGAAACTGGCCGTGGAGGAAAGCCGGCTGGGCATCCCCCTTTTGTTCGGATACGATGTGATCCACGGATTCAAAACCATATTTCCCATTCCCCTGGCCGAAGCCTGCAGCTGGGATACCGCACTGGTGAGAAAGACCGCCGCCTTATCGGCCCGGGAAGCTGCAGCAGCAGGCCTGAACTGGACCTTCAATCCCATGGTCGATCTGTGCCGTGATCCCCGATGGGGGCGGATTGCCGAAGGATCAGGGGAAGATCCTTTGCTGGGAAGTATGATGGCCGCCGCCAGAGTAAAGGGTTACCAGGGAACCGACCTGAGCGATCCTTTCACCCTGGCCGCCTGCGTGAAACATTTTGCCGCTTACGGAGCTCCGGAAGGCGGGCGTGACTACAATACAGTGGACATGTCGGAGCGTGTCCTGCGGGAAATTTACCTGCCTCCCTACAAAGCGGCCGTCGATGCCGGCGTGGCCAGCCTGATGACCTCTTTCAACGAACTGGACGGTATTCCGGCCACCGGGAACCGATTTCTGCTGACCGAGATCCTGCGGGAAGAATGGGGATTCGAAGGAATGGTGGTAACCGATTACACTTCCATTAATGAAATGATCCCCCACGGATATGCCCGCAATCTGAAACATGCCGGAGAACTGGCCCTGTCGGCCGGAGTGGACATGGATATGGTGGGAGCCGTGTTTTACAACCACCTGGAGGAATCACTGGAAGAAGGAAAGATCACGGAAGAAATGATCAACCGTTCGGTACGAAGGGTACTGGAAATGAAATACAAGCTCGGTCTGTTTGATGATCCTTTCCGGTATCTGGATGAAGAACGGGAAGACAGCATCCTGTTCGCTCCCGGGTTGATGGAACATGCCCTGGAATCGGCCAGGAAATCCATCGTACTGTTAGAGAACAAACCATTCGGTGGCAAACCGGTGCTTCCCCTTCCGGAAAATCTCAACAGGATTGCCCTGATAGGGCCCCTGGCCCACAGCCGGATCGATATGCTGGGAACCTGGCATGCCTCGGGCGATACAACAAAAGTCGTCACCCTGAAGGAAGGCCTGGAAAATCAGTTCCCCAACACGCAGATCCTCCATGCGAGGGGGTGTTCGGTAAACGGAACCGACCGGAGCGGTTTCGGAGATGCCCTTTCGGCGGCCATGCGAAGCGATGTGGTGGTGGTGGCTGTCGGTGAATATTTCATGCAGAGCGGAGAAGCCGCCAGCCGCGCCATGCCCGTGATTCCCGGCATCCAGGAAGAGCTTGTCGACATGCTCCTGAACACCGGTAAACCGGTGGTGGTGGTAGTCATGGCCGGCAGGCCGCTGATCCTGACCGAACTGGCAGCCAAAACCCCCGCCCTGGTTTATGCCTGGCACTTGGGAACCCGTGCCGGCGACGCCATAGCCGACATTCTTTCGGGGGAATACAATCCTTCCGGGAAACTGGTGGTCAGCTTCCCCTGGTCCGCCGGCCAGATCCCCGTGTATTACAACCACAAAAACACCGGAAGGCCTATGCATCCCTTACAGAAATACACCAGCAAATACCTCGATATTCCGAACAACCCGAGATATCCATTCGGATACGGGCTAAGCTATACCACCTTTGAATACAGTGGACTTCAGCTCAGCGACACCCTGATGACCATGAATGGGTCGCTCAAAGTATCGGTGCAGGTTAAAAATACCGGGGAATATGCCGGGGAAGAAACCGTACAGCTATATGTCCGCGACCTGGTTGGCAGCGTAACCCGTCCGGTAAAGGAACTGAAAGGATTCAGGAAAGTATGGCTGGAACCCGGTGAGGAAACCACGGTAACCTTCACCCTCAGCCCGGATGATCTGAAATTTTACACGGTGGATATGCAGTTTGCCGCCGAACCGGGGGAATTCAAAGTGTTTGCAGGGGGTAGCAGCGTGGATGTGCTGGAAGCAGGTTTTACCCTGAAATGATGGTTCCGTTCTTCCGAATCAAGGCCCAGGGAAAATAACGGCTTTTTAACCCGCCACCGGCAGAAAGGCAAGCCTCCTGTGTCCTGGAATCTGTATCACCGGGCTGGTAAAAAAATTCAGGGTTTTTTAACCTGTTTTTTCCGAATAATTCAAATTATTCATTACATTTACATTGTCTACGTAGCTGGCTACGTAGACAACTACGTAGCCAGCTACGTAGAACAAACATTTTGATCATGGAAAAGATTGAAAAACAACAAATCCGGAAGCTGACCAAAGTGGCCGGCGGCAGCAGTTATGCAGTGGTAATTCCCCGGGAATTCATCGAAAAGCTTGGCTGGAAAGCGCGTCAGAAGCTGGATATCAAGCTGTACGGCGACCGAATCATCATCAGAGACTGGGAACCCGGCACAAAATAGCCGGGAAAACAGAAATCAACGCCTGGATCAGCGGGAAAATACTTTTCCCGGCATGATTTCGTTGTTCTTTTGGTGAATTAACAGAAAGGAGGAAGGATATGCAACTGCGCATCTTAAAAACATGGTTCGTGCTGTGCTTAGGTTGCTGGCTGGCTCTGCCGGGCAGCAGTGCGGGGCAGGGCACCATGCCCCAGGTACTGGATACAGCCCTTCTGCAGGAACAGTGGAACTATCTGCAGGAAAGAACACGTATCTACAACGATTACCGGGCTATACGCGAAGACATGTTCCAGAAGGTAAAGAGGAACACCATGGATTCGCTGAACTTTCAGAAAGGAAAGGTCAGGGATCTGACCGGCCGGCTCATGTCAACGAGGGAAGAAGGCGACTCGCTGATGGCGCTGCTGGAACAAGCCAGGAAAGAGCGTGACGATGCCATCCGGAACAGGGACCGGTTATCCCTGCTGGGTATAGGCATGCATAAAACCCTTTACAATACGATCCTCTGGGCCATTATTGCCGGACTTGCCTTTCTGGTGATTTTGCTGTTCACCATGTTCCGAACCACTCGCCATTCCACAGTCCGCACCCGGAAAGATCTGGAGGAATTGAAGGAAGAATATGAAAATTACCGGAAGCAATCGCGTGAGCGCTATGAAAAACTGGTGGTAAGCCATCACCATGAAATCAAGAAGCTGAAAGAAGGAAGAGGATTGTAAAAGGGAAAATAAAACAAAAAAGGCCGGGTGCTTAAGCTTCCGGCCTTTTTTTCAAGAAGAGCACAGGACTGAAAATCCTTATAAAACAAAAAGCCCCGGATTTCCCGGGGCGCGTGGTGCCATCCCGTGGTTCTTAATCAACCTCCGGTTGATGATAGAGCCACGTGGATCCTCGACACGCTTAGCGTGTCGGGACTCGGAATCGAATCCCGAAAAACCGGACAAATCCGGTCCACGGATTTGCCCTGTTTTCCGAGGATCCTCGAAATGGTTGCCATCCGCCTGACGCGGATGGACCATTTCGGGACCAAAGACACCAGAACAGCAAGCAAGTAATGCAGAGTAGAGCACAGGACTGAAATTCCTTATAAAACAAAAAGCCCCGGATTTCCCGGGGCGCGTGGTGCCACTCGGAATCGAACCAAGGACACCAGGATTTTCAGTCCTGTGCTCTACCAACTGAGCTATGGCACCAAATTTATTTTTAAAGAACTACCCTAATATTACGCCGTCTGTGCTCTACTCCCGAAAAACTGCCTGTCCGCTCCGCGGATGGGCTTAGTTTTTCGTGGATCCTCG